>JBDZVK010000173.1:0-6177 GCA_040255725.1 Actinomycetota bacterium | reverse complement strand
TTGGGCTTCGTCGGCGGATTCTCGTAGGTGCGGACCCGACCCGGTTCGGTCACCGATGTGGGATCGTCGGCCTCCCCGTCGATGATCTCCAGTTTGAACGGGTGGTCGGCGAACACCTCGCGGGCACGGTCGTCGTCGAGTTCGTCGCGGACGAAGGGTTGGGCCTCGGCGATGATCTCGCGCATGTGGGCTTCGATGCGGTCGAGGTCCTCGGGGGTGAAGGTACCCGGCGTGCCGTCGGGACCCTCGGGAAGCAGGAAGTCGTAGTAGAAGCCGTTCTCCACCGGCGGGCCGATCGCGAACGTGGCTCCGGGGAACAGGTCGAGGACGGCCTGGGCGAGGACGTGCGCGGTCGAGTGCCGGATCGTGTAGAGCCCTTCGTCGCTCTGGACCGTCCTGATCGCCACCTGGTCGTGGTCGGCGAGCACCACGTCGAGGTCGCGTTGGACTCCGTTGACCTCTGCGATGACCGCATCGGCGGCGAGGCGGCGCCCGATCGACGCGGCGAGATCAGCGGCAGTGGATCCGTCGTCGAGGGCGCGGGTGGATCCGTCGGGCAGCGTGATCGTGGGCATCGCCGTTGCATCGTAGTTTGGGTCGGGCCGCGCGCCCGGGTCGGGTTTCGTGGACCCCGACCGTTGCCGCTCAGGCGGACGCGGCCTGAGCGAGGCCCGTCTCGATGAGCGGTGGGCCCTCGGCGACGTGTGCGGTGTGGGCGACGACGAGGGCCCGGTCCGAACGGGTGGCATACCGGTCGATGTACTCCTGACCCGACAGGCTGCGGATCTCGAACATCAACTCGTCGGTGATCTCACGCAACACCAGTCGGTCGTCGGCACGCTCCGCGTACCGCGCCACCGAGATGGGTCGCCCGAACGCGACCGACACCGGCCGGAACAGGCGCGGGACCTTCGCATCGGGGGGCATCACCTCACGCGAGCCGCGGATCCCGACGGGGATCAGCGGGGCGCCCGTCCGCAACGCCAGACGAGCGGGCCCGGTGTGCCCGCGGAACAATTGGCCGGTGCGCGACCGGGTGCCCTCGGGGTAGATCCCGAAGTACTCCCCCGCCTCGATGAGCGCGGTGGCCGCGTCGAGCGCCCGTTCCGAGGCGTTGCCGCCGGCCCGGTCGATCGGGATCATCCCCAGCGCCGGGAAGAGCTTGCGCGTCTTCCAGTCGTCGAGGTACTCCGCCTTTCCCACGTAGGTGATCCGTCGCGACAGGCCGAGCGGCAGGAAGAACGAGTCGAGCACCGAGGTGTGGTTCGGACAGAAGATCGCCGGTCCGTCGGCGGGCACGTGCTCGAGCCCGCGGAAGTGGAAATCCCACAGGAAGTTGAAGGTCGGGAACAACACGGTGCGGGCCACCCGGTAGAGCTGTCCCACTTCCCGTTCGGCCACGACGTTCCTCTTTCCCGAGCATCGACGCACGTGATGCTAGTCCACCGAGGCGGGGTCCCGTGGGCGGTTCGTCGCTCAGGTCGCGGCCGGGTCGATGACGACTCCCAGCAGGCTCGTCGCCCCGCCGATCGGTCGACCCTGGGCGACGGCGTCGTCGACGGCGTGGACCGCGCCGGGGGTGTCGAGGTCGTCGTCGAGCGCGGCGCGCACCGCATCGGTCACCACCTCGTCGACGCCGTGGTCGGCGTCGGTCCACGCCGCGAGGCGCGCCCGTGCGCGGTCGATGTCGGCGTCGTGGAACTCCCATTCGGCGCGGTAGTGGTGGTCCAGCAACGCGAGCCTGATGGCCATCGGGTCGACCCGTTGGCGCAGTTCGGACACGAACACGAGATTGCCGAGCGACTTCGACATCTTCTCGCCGTCCATGCGCACCATCGCCTGGTGCAGCCAGTGACGGACGAACGGCTTGCCGGTAGCCGATTCGGACTGTGCCGCCTCGCATTCGTGGTGGGGGAAGATCAGATCCGCCCCGCCGCCGTGCAGATCGATCGTGTCACCGAGTTCGCGCAACGCGAGCGTCGAACATTCCACGTGCCACCCGGGGCGCCCCGGTCCCCACACCGAGTCCCAGGCCGGCTCGTCGGGAAGGCTGGGTTGCCACAGGACGAAGTCGAGCGGATCGCGCTTGTTCGGGTCGTCGGGGTTGCCACCCCGTTCCGCGGCCAGGTCCAGCATCGTGGCCCGGTCGAGGTGCGACACCTGGCCGAACGCGGGGAAGCTGGAGACGTCGAAGTACACCGCTCCCCCGGATTCGTAGGCGTGGCCCGCGTCGAGCACCCCGCCGATGAACCGGCGGATGTCGGCGATCGCGGAGGTGGCGCGCGGTTCGGCAAAGGGCTCCAACATGCCCAACGCCCGCATGTCGGCGTCGAACCGGCCGATCTCTGCAGCCGCCAGGTCCAGATAGTGGACACCGACCTCCCGCGCCTTGCGCAGCAGGTCATCGTCCACGTCGGTGATGTTGCGCACACAGCGGGTCTCGTGGCCCCGGTCGCGGAGGCGGCGCTGCAGGACGTCGTAGGTCAGGTAGGTCGCCGCGTGACCCAGGTGGGTGGCGTCGTACGGGGTGATCCCGCAGGTGTACATCGTGACCACTGCACCGGGCTCGAAGTCGACGATGCGCCCCTGCGCGGTGTCGAACAGTCGCATCGGCCCGTCGAGCGGGCCGGTGTCGCCACTCAACGGGTCCCGTGCCCGGCCGGGTCGGCGAGTCCGCTCAGCCTGATCGACAGGTGGGCCTTGTAGCGCACGTTCATGCCGATGAGCACCGCGGTCAGCGCCTCGACGGGCCCGGCCGCGGTGAGCCGCCCGGCGTTCACCGCACGCATGCCGGGGATCGCTTCGGCCAGGGTGACGACCACGCCGGTCGCGTCGTCGTCGTCGGAGCACACCAGGACGTCACAGTCGACCTCGCCGTCGAGATCGCCGAGTTCCCGGGCGGGTACGTGGTGGAACGCGGCGACCACCCGGGAGGCGGGAACCGCGGCGGCGACATCGGCCGCGACCGAACCCCGCGCCGGGATCAGGGGCTGGAACTCCTTGCCCACCCGGGTGAGCGCGTTGGCCATGCAGATGACGACCTTGCCCTCCAACGCCGGCGCGAGCGCCTTCACCGTCGGCGCCGCGCCCTCCCAGGGCGTGGCGACCACCACGATCTCGGCCGAGGCTGCGCCGGCGTTGTCGGCCCCGCGCAGACGTGACAGGTCGTGGTCGGGCCACTTCGCCACCAACTCGGCACGGACCGCTTCGGCTCGCGCCGGGTCCCGGGAGCCGAGGGTCACCTCATGGCCCAGATCGCACAGTCTGACCCCCAGGGCGCTGCCCGCGGGTCCGGTTGCTCCGAGTACTCCGATTTGCACGTCGGTCACCCTATGCGCCCGGCAGCGCACGGAGCCGGATCGGAGCGCCCGGTCCGCGGTCGGGTAGCCTCACCTCTCCGTGGAACCGTTGATCGACCTCGACGAGGTGACGGTCCGCCGCAACGGCACCACGATGCTCGCCGGGGTCTCCTGGCGGGTGTTCCCGGATCAGAACTGGGTGGTGGTGGGGCACAACGGGTCGGGCAAGACCACCCTGTTGCGGGTCGCTTCGCTGTACCTGCACCCCACCGAAGGCACCGTTCGGGTGCTCGGCGAGACCCTGGGGCGGACCGACGTCCGTTCGTTGCGTGCCCGGATCGGCGTGGCGAGCCAGGCGCTCGCCGACCAGTTGCGTGGCGATCTCGAGGCCCGGGACGTGGTGATGACCGGTCGTCACGGCGCCCTGGAGCCGTGGTGGCACACCTACGACGACGCGGACCGCGACAAGGCCGTCTTCGAACTCGACCGGGTCGGCGTCGGTCATCTCGCGGCGCGGCGGTTCGGAACCCTGTCGGCCGGTGAACGCCAGCGCGTGCAACTCGCGCGTACGCTGATGGCCGACCCGGCACTCCTGCTGCTCGACGAGCCCGCCGCCGGCCTCGACCTCGCCGGCCGTGAGGATCTCGTCGACCGCCTGGCGGACCTGGCCGCGGACGACACCGCCCCGCCGATCGTGCTGGTGACCCACCACACCGAGGAGATACCCGACCACTTCACCCATGCGATGCTGCTCTCGGACGGGCGGATCGTCGAGGCCGGTCCGATCGGCGACGTCATCGACGAGGCGACCCTGTCGGCGGCGTTCGGGCTCACGCTCCGCCTGGAACGGCGCGACGGTCGCTGGCTGAGCTGGTCTCCGCGTCGCGCCTGAGGAGCCGGTGCGCACCTCAGCCCCGGAGCGGATAGCGCTCGGAGAGGAGCCGTCTCCCCTTGCGGATCTCGTCGCGGAGGATCGGCTCCAGGACGGGCGCGAAGCGCGTCCCCCCGTAGTGGAGTCGCATCGAGAGCTGCGCGCCGTCGCCCGTGGCCTCGATCTGCGCGGTCAACTCCCACGGCGCGTGATCACGGCCGTCGAGCTCGATCCGTTCGTAACGCACCCGAAGCGGGCGCTCCGCCGCCGTGCGGACCATCCGGAGCCGTTTCGACCGCGCGAAGGGACCGATCCGGCCGCGCAACTCCACGATCCACGAGCCGCGCGGGTCACACGTCGGGTCACCTTCGGGATCGACCCGGGCGACGAGCCCGAGCCAGTCCGGGTAATTGCCCAGATCGGACACGAAGTCGTACAACTCGGTGACGTCGGCCCCGGTCAGCAGCATTTCGTCGATGTCCATGGCAGGACGACGAGTCTTGCCGAGGCCCCTCCCGGCGCACCAACGGCGGGCCGCGCACCGACGGGCCGCCGCGACGGTTCGTCAGACGCCCGTGGACTCGAGGCGTTCGAGCAACTCGGCCTTTCGGCGGATGAACGCCGCCTCGGTCGTGTGCGTGGGCGGTCGCGGACGGGGGTCGGGTACGGCCACCTCGCCGATGATGCGCCCGGGTCGTGCCGAGAGCACCAGGACCCGATCGGAGAGCACCAGCGCCTCCTCGACGTCGTGGGTGACGAAGACGATGGTGCGCGCGTCGACCGCGAGGACCTCCTGGAGCCATCCGTGCATACGTCGGCGGGTGATCGCGTCGAGGGCCCCGAAGGGTTCGTCGAGGAGCAGGAGGTCACGGTCGGTGAGGAACGTGCGCAACAACGCGAGCCGTTGGCGCATCCCACCGGACAGTTCGCGGGGCCACGCCTCCTCGTAGCCGGCCAACCCGAAGCGTTCGAACAGTGCATCGGCCCGGCTCCGGGAGCGGGCCCGGTCGAGGCCACCGACGTCTGCCGCGAGCACGGCATTGTCGCGTACCGTCCGCCACGGGAAGAGCCGGTCGTGCTGGGGCATGAAGCCCGCGTGACCGGGTTCCGCGGGCAACCCACGTCCGTCGAGACGGACCGAGCCCGCGGTCGGCTCGACGACCCCGGCGACGATCCGCAGCAGCGTGCTCTTGCCACAACCCGACGGTCCGACGATCGAGACGAACTCGCCGTCCGCGACGACGAGGTGGTCGATCCAGAGCACACGTGTGCCGTCGAAGTCGTGGTGGAGCCCTTCGATCTCGAGCACGCCGGCCCTCTAGTCGCGGGCGGGCAGGAAGCGGTTGGTGAAGGCTGCGGCGACGTCGAAGTCGCCCTTCACGATGTGGTGGTCCTCGAGGAAGCCGACGAAGCGGTCCCACACCTCGGGCTCCTGGCGGCCCCAGCGGGCCGGGTCGGAGGTGTACCGGGTCGACAGGTAGCGCATGCTGCGGTGCACCAGGTCGGCGTCGAGTCCGTCGGCGCCCGCGAGGAGGGCGTCGGCCGCCTTCCCGGGATGCGCCATGGCGTCCCGGTACCCGTGCGCGGTCGCCTGCATGAACGCGCGCACCATCGCCGGGTCGTGTTCGATGTGGTCCTCGCTGGTGACCAGGATCGGGGTGTACCAGTCCGGGATGCAGTCGAGGTGGTCGGCGAAGGCGATCCGGTCGAGGTCGAGTCCGTCGATGTCCCGCAGCCTGATGACGTCCCACGCGTCGAAGACCCACACGGTGTCGAAGTGGCCCGAGGTGAGGCCCTGGCGGTAGTCCGAGTCGCCGACCTGGGTGAATCGCACCTTGTCCGGGTCGCCGCCGTCGCAGGCGACCAGCGCATCGATCAGTGCCTTCTCGAACGTTCCACCGAAGGCCCCGTAGGTGTGGCCGGCGAGGTCGCGGGGTCGGCGGATCCCCGAAGAGGCCAGGCTCACCAGGCTCGAGGTGTTGTGTTGGATGATCGCCGCGATCGACA
>JBDZVK010000172.1:0-6214 GCA_040255725.1 Actinomycetota bacterium | reverse complement strand
ACGAAGACTGGTCGATCACCACACCCGAGGAACGCGAAAAGGCATTCGGTCAGGTAGACCACGTGCGCTCATACGGTCGTGACTTCGAGGACAGATTGCGCGACGCCGGCTGGATGGTGGACCGGGTCAACTTCGCGGCGACGCTCTCCGCCGACGAGGTACGTCGTTACGCCATCGACCCAGATGAAGCAATCTACATCTGCCGGTGATGTCGCGTCGGCCAGCTAAATCCAATCTGGTGATGGTTGCTCTCCAGGCACCACCGGATGGCTGATTTTCGGCGGATGACTGCGTCAGCCACCAGCCATTCGCGCCTTTGCAGCCTTCGCAAGGTCCTTCACGCCCGGCGGAACCCAGCGCTCGATCAGCCGCGCTCGTCGACCTGAGGCGTCGGTGGCCTTGACGCGCTCCCGATCGGCAGCTGAACCGACACGTGCCTGGAACAGCGTCGAGTGCCGACCCTCAAGGTCGTCGTCTCGGTGATCGTTGGAGTAGTAATACAGCGCGATCGACTTCCGGGCTACATCGGGAGGGCAAGCCATCGGGTCAGGGTGACCATGGAAGCTGGTCGACGTCGTCGCGAAGACGACCACTCGGCCCATCAGCGGCGACACCTTGGTGACCGCTCGCTGCATGTCGCGATCCCACAGCTCCAAATGGCCGCCCCATTCGTCCGACCATTTCTCGTTCAGGTACAACAGCAGATTCAGGCGCCGATGCAGGCCGTTGTCGGCATGACGGCTGAAGTCCGCGTGGATCCCGAGGTGGCCACCCCGGCCGGTCCGGTGCATGCCGCCACCCTCGAGCTTGGTGTCCGCCACGAGGTGCTCGATCCCCGTCAGCTCCTCCAACGCCTCCACGAAGTCACCGGAGTTCAGGTCGGCGATCAACTGCGCCGACTTGGGGCCGAGTCGACTCCACGACGACGTCTGTCCCTTGCCCTCTTCGTGCGGCGCGGCGAACGACTCCTGCATGCCGTCGGCGTCCGGGTACTCGGCCGCGACGTCTCGGAGCAGCGCCGCGGGGAACAGACCATCGATGACAACGTGGGGGAACGGCTCCGCACGCGCGAACTCGTCGCGGCGACTCGCGAGCGCGCCCATCATCTCGTCCATGTCGATCGCGAGCGTCACCGCAACCAGTCTAGGACACAGGTCCGAGGGCACCGGTAGCACGCTCTGCCGCCGCTCCGTCACTCCCTACTCGATCGGCGTCGTGGATCGGCCGAAGGCAGCGGCGGTCAGCGGGGGCGGTCGCCTACGACGGTCGAATACACACGCTCGACGTGCGTGGCGATGGTTTCTGGAGCGAAATCCTTGGCTCTCGCTCGGCCCGCAGCGCCCAGGCGATTCCGTTCATCTGGTGACTCTGCGAGTCGCGAGAGGACGGCGGAAAGTGCGTCGACGTCATTCGGTGGGAACAGTACGCCGTCGACACCATCGGTGATGACCTCGGCGGGACCTCCGACATCGGTCGCTGCGACGGCCAGGCCCGCGGCCATCCCCTCGACGACGACCTGACCGAATGGCTCGGGAACGGTCGACGCGTGGACGAGGATGTCGCAACTCGCCAACAATCCGGGCACGTCGTCGACGAACCCGAGGAAGTCGACGCGATCGGCGATCCCCAGGTCATCGATCTGAGCCGAGATCTGTCCCTCGTACGCGTCCTCTCCGAACAACGCGGCGCCGGCGAGGGCGGCGCGGGCGTCGCCGGCGGGAAATGCCTTGGCGAATGCATCGAGAAAGACACTCTGACCCTTCCAAGGCGCCAGACGACCGACCATCACGATCTTCAACTCTGATGAGTCAGACGAGATCGACGCTGCTTCGGCGAATGCGTCAACGTCGATCGGACTGTGCACGACCGTGGCTCCCTCCATGCCGAGCGCCGAGCGGGTCGCCTCGGAGTTCACGATGATCGACGTTGGCAGGAACCACGCCGCGGTCCTCACGAGACGTATCGCGCTGCCAGGGAGATAATCGTCGGCCATTCGATCTCGGATGTGCCAGATCACCGGCACATCGGCCAGCCGGCCCGCCACTCCGCCTATCAATGCGGCCTTCAACGAGTTGGTGTGAATCAGATCGGGCCGCTCGGCACGGAGTCTCCGGGTCAGCTTCGCGATCGCTGACAGGGTGGAGAGCATTGTTCGCGGGCCTGTATGGAGCGCAGACACCTGATGTCGATTCGTGTGCGCCAAGTCTGGGTCGAGTTCGACGACACTGGTTGGAACCTCATGGTTGGACAAAACCTGCTCGAGTGGACCGTGTTCGCCGAGGATCACCAATGGATCCACGTCGTCCCGGAGTGCGGGGAGCAGACGCGCCAGAGCCAATTCGCCCCCCGAGAGTTGCGCACAGTGATCGAAGTACACGACTCGACGCTTCTTCTCCAGGCGCGACTCGCCGATCGCATCAAGAACCGCACGGAAGGCTGCTGCCCGCTCGGCCCAGGATGGAACCGGATGTGGCGAGACCTCCGGCGGTTCATCGAGCAGCGCGCGGACGCTCGCCGGGAATTCAGCCGAAGAAGCGATCCGGATCGGATCGCCAGCATCTCGAAACCCAGCGACAGGCGTGGACACCGTCGGCGTCCCCACTGCCAGGTTCTCATAGAGCTTGATCGGATCCAGGCTGTCGGTGAAGGCCGAAACTACATGTGGGACGATCAATACGTCGGCATGTTGCAAATACGCGGGGATGTCCTCGTACGCCCGAGCACCCAGGCGCCGTACGCCGGCAGCGTCCAGAACGAGGCGCGACGCCGTATCGAGGCAGTCAGGCCCGACTAGCACCACCGTGACATCGTCGAGGTCCCGTGCCAGCCGGGCGGTCAGGTCGACGTCGAGTCGGTCGGAGTGCAAGGTCCCCACATAGACGGCGACGCGGCCCGCGGGCAGGTCTGCAGGCCGCATTCGCGGGCGCTGCATCATTTCGACGTCGACCGCATTCGGAATGAGAACCAGGTCGTCACGCACGTTCGCTCGGGACTCGAGCAATGCCTTCGAGCAGACGGTCACGGCCTCACAACGCCGAAACAGCCGGGATTCCCACTCACGCACTTTCGCGGCCTCGGCAGCATCGGCGACCTCTGTCCAGTCGTCGGTGATGTCGTACACCGCCGGCCAGTCGACCCGATCAGCGAGCGTCGCGTAACTCGGATCGTTCACCCAGAGCTTCGGATCCACGAACCCGAGCTGGGAGACCGCATCCAACACCTGGGCATCACGCCAGTCGTCGGCCATCGATCCGAGTTTCCTGGGGAGCCACTTGACCGGTTCGAAGCGGATGATCCGACCTTCTCCTTCGACGGGTCGAAGCCCGGGGAGTCGCTTCCGGCCTGAGCGATTCTTCACCTCCAACGGTACGTCGATCGGACGAGATACGAACAGCACGTGCAGATCGGGGTCCGCGGCCAGCAACTCCCGTACGAAGAATTGATTGCGGCGCCACACTTCGTCCCATGCCTCGTGTGAACACACGACCAGGCCCTTGCCAGGAGCCGACATCGCTGGACTGTCGAGCAGTACACGAGTCGGCCTGGAGACCGCAGTCCGAGCCATGCGCGATGCGCGCCGACGGTGCTCAGCGCTGCGTCGGCCCACCCCGAGCACGCCACGCCCGACCGAGCCCACGAAGTTCGCGGCACGGTACGAAACCAGCGCCCTGCGCCCGCCGTGCTTGTCGACGAAGTGCTCACCACCCCGCATGAAATGCTCGAACACGACACGGTTCTCGACCGGGTCGTCTCCCGCCGACGCGCCACCCTCGTGGATCGCGGCGGCCGAAGGGATACGTCGGATCGTCCACCCCAGGTCTTCGATCCGACGGCACAGATCGGCCTCTTCGCCGTACAGCCAGAACCGTTCGTCGAAACCGCCGGCCGCCTCGAAGGCCTCCCGGCGCACGGCGAAGCACGCACCGACCACGAAACCGTCGTCGGACTCCTCCACATAGGGATGCAAACCGAGCGCCTCGCGCCATGCCCCGACGGCGCTCGGATACGGCCACTGCACGCGCTGCTTGTGCCCGCTCGTGTACACCAGGCGGGGCGAAGCCACACCGATCTGCGGGTCGGCATAGAACACCTCGACGAGACGCTCGAGCGCGTCGGACTCGATCACCGCGTCGGGATTCAGGAACAGAATCGTCTTCGCGTGCCCGAACGCCGCACCCCGGTTACACCCGGACGCGAACCCTGCGTTCACCGAACCGCGCACCACCGTTGCGCCACGCGCCTCGGCCACGTCGGCGGAGCCATCGGTCGATCCGTTGTCGACCACAGTCACTTGTACATCGCCCGGCAATGAATCCAGGACTTTCGGCAGGCGCGACGCAGAGTTGTACGTCACGATCACCACGTCGAGATACATCTTGATCTCCCTCGTAACTCCACCCAGTCTGGCAGGTCACGTCGGTAAACGAATCATCCGGGCGGGTCAGCGACCCACAATGGTCCCTTCGACCTAGACGCGGTCCCCGTACAACACCCACGGCCTGGCTTGTGATCGGGCGAGCACACTCACCAGTTCAGAATCGAGTTGACAGGCGACGACCGTACCGATGCGACGGCAACTCGATCACGCGGTAGAACACATAACTCACAGTTGCGACGACGCCAAACCCGACCGTCGAAGCCAAGGCGATGAGCAGGTACGGATTCTGGCCGACACCCCGAGCTGCACGCGATGACAAGAGCAACGCAGGCTGATGTAGTAGGTAGAAGCTGTACGAGAAGACCCCGAACACTCCGACAGGTCGCAGAAGACCTCTCGGCTCGTACTCGGCGACCAACAGGACCAACGCAGCGAGCGCCAGCCCCCAAACGCTCAGCCTGCCAACGGCGAAGTCCAACGTCGACATCGCCATTGCGCACGTACCGCTCATGACCAACGTTGTCACGACAACCCGACGAGAGACCCGAATTCCGCCGCGCACGAGGATCGCGCACCCCACACCAAAGGCGAACTGAATCAAACGACCGGGGAGCTGCTTGTCATACGGGAGCCCGGCTATCGGAGCTACATTTCCAACGACGTCCCAGAGAATCGACAGCGCAACGAGTGCCGGCAACACCCGCCGTGCACCGAACTTTGCGAAGGCCCAGATGAGAACAGGGAACACGAGGTAGAGGTGCGCCTCGAGTGCAACGCTCCACAACGAACCGTTGATCGTGCCGACCTGATGAGGAACGACGAGTTGCAGCGTGAGCACGTAACCGAGCAACTCGTCGACGCCGGCCCTCTGGGCCACGACATGACCGTAGAACGAAGGCGACATGGCGAAGAAGCCCGCGACACCCACCGCGACCCAGTACGGCGGCAGAAGACGGGTCGCCCTGCGAATCGCAAATCGCCGAAGCGGGACGGCCTCGAGTCTGGATGACCGAATCTGTGGTAGGGCCAGGCAGAACCCCGAGATGACGATGAAGAGATCGACGCCGTGCGCGCCGAACTCGAAGAACTCGGGAAGCGGCCACGGAAGGCTCTCCCCGGTGTGCCAGTACGCATTCACATGACAGAAGTAGACACTCAGGCATGCGACCCCGCGCAGAAGGTCCACCCCTGGCAGGCGGTGCTGAGCATGACCTTGTGTGCCTGCGTGTACGCCCGGACGATGCTCGACCGCGTCCGTTGGCATCTTGTACCCTCGCCTCGCCTCTCGGCACCCGATATGCATGCTGCGGGGCGGCACTTTACCCTCGGCTCGCTCGTGACGCAATTGCCTGAAGCCACCGTCCTGCCCGCGGGCAGGACGGTTGATGGCCGTGCCCGCGGGCACGCATGCGACGGGGTTCAGACCGCAGCGGCCACCGGACGCGACGGTGCCTGCCCGGTCGCGACCACGTCGCCGAGAAAACCCAGGACCGTCTCGTTGAACGCGCTCGCCTTCTCGACCATGAAACCGTGGGCACCCCCGCGCACCACGGCGAGCCGCGCGCCGGGGATCATCGCCGCCAACTCCTCGGAGTCGCCCAGCGGCGTGAGCACGTCCTGGGACCCCACGATGACCAGCGTCGGCACGTCGATGCCGCACAACTCGGCCCGCAGCCCATCGTCCATCGCGAGGATCGCCTCGATCTGGGCGACGAACGCGTCGGCGGAGATGTCGAACGCGATCGGCCCGAACAGCCGCATCGCCGGCCAGAACCGTCGCATCGAACGGCTCCCGACGATCCACCGCAACCCGTCACCCATGAACGACCGCATGCC
>JBDZVK010000171.1:0-6214 GCA_040255725.1 Actinomycetota bacterium | reverse complement strand
GGCGAGGTCGTCAAGTGCGTCGTCGTGCGCACCAAGAAGGAGAAGCGTCGTCCCGACGGTTCCTACATCCGCTTCGACGAGAACGCGGCCGTGTTGATCAACGACCAGATGCAGCCCCGTGGCACCCGCATCTTCGGTCCGGTCGGACGCGAGCTGCGTGACCGCAAGTTCATGCGGATCATCTCGCTGGCCCCGGAGGTGCTGTGATGGCCGGACTCAAGATCAAGACCGGTGACCGTGTCCAGGTGCTGACCGGCAAGGACCGCGGCAAGCAGGGCACCGTGTCGAAGGTGTTCCCCGCCGAGCGCAAGGTCGTCGTCGACGGCGTGAACACCGCCAAGAAGCACGCCAAGGCCCGCAGCGCCGAACAGCCCGGCGGCATCATCTCGATCGACATGCCCCTGCCGGTCGCCAACGTCGGTCTCGTCTGCGACAAATGTGGCGGGCCGACCCGGGTCGGCTATTCGATCGACGGCGACACCAAGGTCCGTGTCTGCCGCAAGTGTGGAGGTGAGCTGTGAGCGACACCGCAACGAGCACCGCTACCCTGCCCAGGCTCAAGGCCCGGTACAACGAGTCGATCCGCGAGACGCTGAAGAGCGAACTCGGCCTCGGCAACGTCATGGAGGTGCCCCGGCTCACCAAGATCGTGGTCAACATGGGCGTCGGTGACGCCGTGCAGCAGAAGTCGCTGCTCGATGGCGCCGTTGCCGACCTCACGGTGATCACGGGCCAGAAGCCGCTCGTCACCAAGGCGAAGAAGTCGATCGCCACGTTCAAGCTCCGGGAGGGCAACCCGATCGGCGCCAAGGTCACCCTTCGTGGCGACCGGATGTGGGAGTTCTTCGACCGGCTCATCTCGCTGGCGATCCCCCGGATCCGTGACTTCCGCGGCTTGTCGCCCAGGTCGTTCGACGGACGTGGCAACTACACCTTCGGGGTCACCGAACAGCTCATCTTCCCCGAGATCGACTACGACTCGATCGACACGGTCCGGGGCATGGACATCACCATCGTCACCACCGCCCGCACCGACGCCGAGGGACGAGCCCTGCTCGCGGCGTTCGGCTTCCCGTTCAAGCGCGAGGGACAGTAGAGGAAAATGGCAAAGAAAGCCCTCATCCAGAAGCAACAGCGCAAGCCCAAGTTCAAGGTGCGCGGCTACACCCGTTGCCGCCGCTGCGGCCGACCGCGCGCGGTGTACCGCAAGTTCAACCTCTGCCGGGTCTGCCTGCGCGAGCTCGCGCACAACGGCGAACTGCCCGGTGTGACCAAGGCGAGCTGGTGAGGAGGCTGCGTTCATGACCATGACCGACCCCATCGCCGACATGCTGACCCGGATCCGCAACGCCAACGTGGCGAAGCACGACGACGTCCGCATGCCCTCCTCCAAACAGAAGGAGGCCCTTGCCACCCTCCTGAAATCCGAGGGCTACATCGACGCCTTCTCGGTGACCCAGGAGGACGGCAAGCCGTATCGCACACTGTTCATCGAGATGAAGTACTCCGCCGAGCGTGAACGCACGATCTCGGGGCTGAAGCGGGTGTCGAAGCCCGGCCTGCGGGTGTACTCGTCGGCCAGGCGGATCCCCCGCGTGCTCGGCGGACTCGGTGTCGCCATCGTCTCGACCAACCACGGCCTGATGACCGACCGCGAAGCGCGCAAGCGCAACGTGGGCGGCGAAGTGCTGTGCTTCATCTGGTGAGAGGTAGCCATGTCACGTATCGGACGTAGCCCCATTCCCGTGCCCAGCGGCGTCGACGTGTCGATCGACGGCGCCACGGTCGAGGTGAAGGGCCCCAAGGGCACCCTCGCCCAGGCCATCCCCGGCGCGATCACCGTGCGCGCCGAGGGCGACACGATCCTCGTGGAGCGCCCCGACGACACCCGCGAGAACCGTTCGTTGCACGGACTGGTCCGCACCCTGGTGAACAACATGGTCGTCGGGGTCACCGAGGGCTTCACCAAGGAACTCGACATCCAGGGCGTCGGCTACCGGGCCACCCTCGCCGGTCGGGATCTCGACCTGGCGCTGGGCTTCAGTCACCCGGTGAAGGTCAGCGCCCCCGAAGGGATCACCTTCGAGGTGCCCACGCCCAACCGCATCAAGGTGTCGGGCATCGACAAGCAAGCGGTCGGCCAGATCGCCGCGGACATCCGGAGCATCCGGAAGCCCGAACCCTACAAGGGCAAGGGTGTGCGGTATCTGGATGAGCGTGTCCAGCGCAAGGCCGGCAAGGCCGCGAAGTAGCCGGGAGATCGATCATGAGTCATTCGCCCAACAAACTCACGAACCCCCGTCACCGCCGGCACCGCCGGGTCCGCAAGAAGGTCAGCGGCACCGCGGAGCGGCCCCGTCTGGCGGTGTTCCGCTCCAAGCGGCACATCGTCGCGCAGCTGATCGACGACCGTGCCGGACACACCTTGGCCGCGGCCTCGTCGATCGAGACCGCCCTCGGTGGTCCGGGCAACCACGGCACCGTCGCCACCGCCACCGAGGTGGGCAAGGCCGTCGCCGAGCGGGCCAAGGCTGCCGGCATCACCCGGGTCACCTTCGACCGGGGTGGCTACCGATACCACGGGCGGGTCGCCGCCCTCGCGGATGCCGCCCGCGCCGCCGGCCTGGAATTCTGAGAGGAACCACTGATGAGTCCGAACCCCGAAGCAACCACCGGTCCCGCCCGGAGCGAAGCGCCGCTGCGCGACTCGCGGGTCATCGACATCAACCGGGTCGCCAAGGTCGTCAAGGGTGGCCGACGGTTCTCGTTCACCGCGCTCGTCGTCGTCGGTGACGGCGCCGGTCGGGTCGGCCTGGGCTACGGCAAGGCCAAAGAGGTGCCCCTCGCGATCCGCAAGGGTGAAGAGGAAGCGAAGAAGAACCTGTTCTCGGTACCGCTCGCCGGAGGCACGATCACCCACGAGATCACCGGCAACCAGGGCGCCGGCCGGGTGATGTTGAAGCCGGCCGCCCCCGGTACCGGCGTGATCGCCGGTGGCGCCGCCCGGGCCATCCTCGAAGAGGCCGGGATCCAGGACGTGCTGTGCAAGTCGCTGCGGTCACCCAACATGATCAACGTGGCCCGTGCGACGATCGCCGGACTCAAGGGTCTCAAGCGGCCCGACGAGATCGCGCGCCTGCGTGGACTGTCGCCCGAGGAGTTCGTGCCCGCCGGGCTGCTGAACGCCTACCGCGAGTCCGAGCGTGGCCCGGTGACCTTCGAGGAGGTCTCGTAATCCCATGGCTGATCTGGTCGTCACCCAGGTACGTTCCGCGATCGGAGCGAAACCGAAACAGCGCGGTACGCTCAGGGCTCTCGGTCTGGGCCGTATCGGTCGATCCAACACGTTGCCCGATCGCCCGGAGATCCGCGGCATGATCGCGCGCGTCCCCCACCTCGTCGACGTCGAAGAGGCGCAATGAGCATGAAGATCCACGACCTCGAACCCGCCGAAGGCGCCAAGCGCTCCCGCAAGCGCGTCGCCCGGGGTATCGCCGGCAGGGGCGGCAAGACCGCCGGTCGCGGCACCAAGGGTCAGAAGGCCCGCAACACGGTCCCGGCGGGCTTCGAAGGCGGCCAGATGCCGCTGCACATGCGGGTGCCGAAGCTGCGCGGCTTCAACAACCCGTTCCGGGTCGAATACCAGGGCGTCAACCTCGACACGCTCGACTCGTCGGGCCTCGACGAGATCTCGCCGGAAGCGCTGCGAGACAAGGGCATCGCCCGCAAGGGTGCCTTGATCAAGATCCTCGGACGCGGCGAAGTGGGTCGCCCGATCCAGGTGAAGGCCCACGCGTTCTCCGCGTCGGCCGAAGCCGCCATCGTGGCCGCCGGGGGTAGTGTGGAGCGCCTGCCGTTGCCGTTCTCGGGCCGTCCGCCCGCGAAGGGCAACGCCCTCACGAATCGCTGAATCGGCACTCGCCGTCAGGAGCCCCGTGTCGACTCTCCAGAACCTCTACAAGATCACCGAACTGCGGAACAAGGTCCTGTTCACGATCATGGTGATCGTGGTGTACCGGATCGGGTCGCAGATTCCGGTGCCGGGCATCGACATCTCCCAGCTCCAGCAGCTCAAGAACTCGTCCGAGACGGGCGGATTGTTGCAGTTCATGCAGTTGTTCTCGGGCGGGACGATCACCCAGTTCTCGGTGTTCGCGCTGGGGATCATGCCCTACATCACGGCGTCGATCGTGATCCAGGTGCTGACCGTGGCGGTCCCCAAGCTCGAGGAGTGGCAGAACCAGGGCGCGGTCGGCCACCGCAAGATCATCCAGTGGACGCGCTACGTGACCGTGGCGATCTGTGTGGTGCAGGCCGTGTCGTTGACCTACATGCTGCACAACGGTGGCGGTGGGTTCTTCGCTTCCGGGGTGCAGGGCGTCGACATGTTCGGTCCGGGCAACTTCACCGCCGGTCGGATCGCCCTGTGTGCGGTCGGGCTGACCGCAGGTGCCACGTTGCTGATGTGGATGGGCGAGGCGATCACCCAGCGCGGCGTGGGCAACGGCATGTCGCTGATCATCTTCGTCGCCGTCGCCAGCCGGGTGCCGGTCGACTTCGGAACGGTCAAGGCCGAGAAGGGCTGGTTCATCATGGCCGCGGTGATCGCCGTGTTCCTGGTGATGATGGTGGCGATCGTCTACTTCGAACAGGGCCAGCGGCGTATTCCCGTGCAGTTCGCGAAACGGGTGGTGGGCAGACGCATGTACGGCGGGCAGTCCACGTACATTCCGTTGAAGGTGAACGCCTCGGGCATCATCGCGATCATCTTCGCCTCGGCGCTGCTGTACCTGCCGCTGGTGATCACCGGCATGCTGCCGACCAAGACGAACGCGGACGGCACCCCGGTGCACAACTGGGTCTACAGCGTCCAGAGCTTCATCAACGACTATCTGGTCTCGCCCACGTCGCCGGTGTACCTGGTCATCTACGGCCTGTTGATCGTGCTGTTCAGCTACTTCTACAACTCGATCCAGTTCAACGCGCCGATGCAGGCCGACAACATCCGCAAACAGGGCGGGTTCATCCCCGGGATCCGTCCCGGACCCCAGACCGAGAAGTACCTGGCGAAGGTGCTGAACCGGATCACCCTGCCCGGCGCGATCTTCACCGTGATCATCGCGCTGATCCCGGCGTATTTCCTGTCGAAGTACCTGCCCGGTGGCGGCGGCCAGTCGCTCGCGTTCTTCGGGATCTCGGTGCTGATCCTCGTGCAGGTGGCCCTCGACACGATCAAGCAGGTCGACTCTCAGCTCATGCTGCGGAACTACGAAGGTTTCATCAGCTAGTGGCTACGGCCTCACAGGGCAACGAGCGGTGACTGCGGGCACGCGCCTGGTGATGCTCGGCCGGCAGGGCGCGGGCAAGGGCACCCAGTGTGTGCGGATCTCGCGGCACTACGTGGTGCCTCACATCTCGACCGGCGACATGTTGCGTACCGCGGTCAAGGCGGGCACCGAGGTGGGTCTGCGAGCCAAGGGCTACATGGACCGTGGCGAGTTGCTGCCCGACGACGTGATGGTCGCGGTCGTCGACGAGCAGATCAACTCCGATCTGACCCGACGCGGGTTCGTGCTCGACGGGTTTCCCCGTACGGTGCCCCAGGCCGAGGCGCTCGCCGGGATCGTCGAGGGAGTGGGTGGGCTCGACGTGGTGATCGATCTCGACGTGCCGGTGCCGGTGGTGCTCGAACGGCTCGCGAGTCGGCGGGTGTGCGTGGACTGCGGAGCGAACTACTCGACCGACAAGCCACCCAAAGAACCCTGGGTGTGTGACGAGTGCGGCGGCGAGGTCGTGCAGCGCGCGGACGACACGCCCGAGGCGATCCAGCGGCGGCTCGACCTGTACGAGCGCGAGACGGCGCCGTTGACGTCGTGGTATGCCGAGCGCGGGTTGCTCGAGGTCGTCGACGGCCTGGGCACCGAGGACGAGGTGGCGGCCCGGATCATCGCCGTGATCGACGCCCGCGTGAAGTCTTGAACCGGGTCGTGGGCATCGACCGCAAGTCGGCCGAGCAGATCGCGGCGATGCGGCGTGCCGGGCGGGTCGTTGCCGAGATGCACGCCGAGATCCGGTCCGCGATCCGGCCGGGGGTCACGACTGGCGAGTTGGACGTGATCGGCCGGGAGGTGTTGGCGCGTCGGGGTGCCGAGTCGAACTTCCTCGGCTACCACGGCTACCCGGCGGTGATCTGCACGTCGGTGAACGAGGTGGT
>JBDZVK010000170.1:0-6224 GCA_040255725.1 Actinomycetota bacterium | reverse complement strand
CGCGTCGCGGTCCCCGGGGTCTCCGTCTCGGCTCGCCGCTACCGATCAGTGGCCCGGGCCACCGGGGCCGCGGGTTCGCTCAGCCGGTGTAGGTCGGCTTCGCGGCAACCGGGTGAGCTGCTTCGGCGGTGCCCTCGGCGGCGACCGTCGTGGTCGTCGAACCGGGCATCGTGGTGCTCGTGCTCGTGGTCGTGGTCGTGGTCACCGGCGCGCCACAGACGCCGACGTCGCGGGTGGTGACCGCCAGCCCGACCGGCCCATCGTTACCCGAGTGGGCGTACACGTAGGCGATGGTGCCTTGCGGCACGGCCACCAGGGCGTCGCTCCCGACGAAAGGTTCGGTGGCGCCGGTCCTCCACCCGAACATCCGCTCGGACGCATCCGCCGGGTAGGTACCCGCTTCGACATCGGCGGACGCTTCGCTGCCCTGGGTCACGTTCGAGAGCAATTCGGTCGCGCCGGAAGTGTCGAGCGCGCCCGCCGTGGCAGAACCGAGGCTCGCTCGTAACTCGAAGTCGGTCGCCACGTTCCTGTACACGATCCGGGACTGGCCGGCCGGCAGACAGTCCTGGCTGTCATCGAAGATCCAGGTGTCGTTGACCGGTACCTGTCCGTCGTTGTTGGTCCATCCGATCGCCAGGGTCTGTGCGGCGACGTCGTGCAGGTCAACGGGTGTCTCGGTCCAGTCGACCGTCTCGTCGGTGCAGTCCTCGCCTGCACCCTGCACGACCTTGAGGACGTGCGGCCCGGGAGTGGTGGTGATCGCCGCGTTGATCACCGTAGCGCCCGACTGGACGAGCACGTCGTCGAGGCAGACGGTCTGATCCATCAGGTTCTCCGCCGAGTAGCTGTAACCGTTGACGACCGTCAACTCGGTCGTCGCGACCGCACCTGCAGATCCGGCCAGCGCGGGGGCAGCCGCCGCCGCGGCCAGGGAGAGTGCAGCGAGCGTGCGGGGGAGTTTCATGATCGGCCTCGTTCCGTCGGGGTCGTTCGCCTGTATCCGGGGGCAAGTTACCACAACTCGTATCGGAGTCCACGGAGATCACACGGCGTCCACGCCGACGCGCGAGCGCGACACTGGTCGGTATGTTCCACCACATCGTCCTGCTCCGTTTCGATCTGGGCGCCCCCGTCGGGTCACCTCGCGCGGTGGCCGAAGCGCTGCGAGCGCTCCCACCCGAGATCCCGGCGATCCGCTCCTATGACGTCCACGTCGACGCCGGTCTCGGCGCGGAGAACGCGCAGGTGAGTGTCCACGCCACGTTCGACGACGAGGACGGTTGGCACGCCTACAACGGTCATCCTGCGCACGTGCAGGTGATCGAGCAACAGATCACTCCCATCCTGGAGGCAGCCATGCGCACCCAGTACGTCGACGACGCCGAGGGGGGCCGGCGGTGACGCCTCGCAGCGTCGTCGTGACCGGCGCCTCCACCGGTATCGGCCACGCCACCGCGCTCCGCCTGGCGGCCGAAGGCTGGCGGGTCTTCGCCGGGATCCGCCGGGACGCCGATGCCGAACGGCTCGCCGCCGACGCCGCCCGGGCGCCCGGCGAGATCGACCCGGTGCATCTCGACGTGACCGACGAGAACCAGGTCGCCGCCGCGTTCACCACGATCGGCGACGCGCTCGGCGACCGGGGACTCTCGGCACTGGTCAACAACGCCGGCACCGCACTCGGCGGACCGGTCGAATATCTGCCGCTCGACACCTGGCGCGACCAGTTCGAAGTGAACGTGTTCGGTCAGATCACGGTCACCAAGGCGGCCATGCCCTTGTTGCGTCGGGGCGACGACGGCCACGGGGGCCACGGCCGGATCGTGTTCATCGGCTCCAACAGTGGCCGCATGGCTGCGCCGATGCTCGGTCCGTACGCGTCGTCGAAGTTCGCGCTCGAAGGTCTCGCCGATGCGCTGCGGATGGAGTTGGTCGGCACCGGCGTCTCGGTGGTGGTCATCGAGCCCGGCGCCATCGCGACGCCCATCTGGGACAAGGGCCGCGCCCTCGCCGACCGACTCGAAGAAGAACTTCCGGCCGAAGCGCTGGAACGCTACGCGGACCTGATGGCCGGCACCCGGGCGGGGATCGAGATGCAGGACTCCTCGGGTGCTCCCCCGTCCAGGGCCGCCGACGTGGTCATGCGCGCCCTGAACACGAAACGGCCCGCCGCGCGCTACCAGGTCGGCATCGACGGCAAGTTGAGCGTGCTGGCCGCTCGCCTGCTTCCCGACCGCGTCAAGGACTACGGCGTCCGCAAGTTCATGAAGCTCTGACCTCGGGCGCCGTGCACGCGTCGCGGCCGTGGCGAGCGGGTAGGGTGACGGGCGACGGGAAAGCTCATGCACCGGCGGTGCGTGTTCACAATTCACATCACAGAGAAAGAGTTCGACATGCGGATCCTTCGACACTCCCGACCGCGCCTGCTCGGCGTGGCCATCACTGCGGCGATGCTGCTGCCCGGCGTCGCGGCCTGTTCGAGCGACGGTGGTACGGCCTCCGGCGCCACCACGACGGTCGCCGCCGGCGCTTCACCCACCGCCGGCGGCGGCGCGACCGAATCGGACGCGACGGCACCCACGACGGTCGCCGACGCCTCGGGCAAGGTCGACCCGTGCAAGGACCTCACGGCGATGACGGTGTCGGGCATCGTCGGCTTCGCCGTAGAAGGTGACGGCCGATCGCACGACAACGGCGCCGGATTCGTGAGCTGTCAGTTCAAGGCACCGATGGGTTCCGAGCGGAGTTCGGGCGCGATCGTGACCATCGGCGTCGACGATGTCCAGACGCTCGACGAGATCGAGCAGACCCTCGGTGAGATGACCTCCGACGTCGATCCGACCGAGGTAGAGGTCGGGGACGGCGGCTGGCTCCTCTCGACCAAGGGCATGGCGGAACTGCGCGCGAACGCCGGCGACGTGCAGGTCCAGGTGAACATCACGATGCCGATGGACGACCAGGCCGACCTCGGTATCGCCACGACCAACCTCGCCACCGCGGTCGTCGACGGACTCTGAGGCATCCGCTCGAGATCAGCCGAGGCGTTCGATGATCGTGACGTTGGCCTGCCCGCCACCTTCACACATGGTCTGCAGCCCGTAGCGGCCGCCGGTCCGTTCGAGCTCGTTGAGCAGCGTGGTCATCAGGCGCGCCCCGGTGGCCCCGAGGGGGTGGCCGAGTGCGATCGCCCCGCCGTTGACGTTGACCTTCGCCGGGTCGGCGTCCAGCTCTTTCATCCAGGCCATCACCACGGGGGCGAAGGCCTCGTTGATCTCGACCAGGTCGATGTCGTCGAGACTCATGCCGGCCCTGGTGAGTGCCCGCCGCGTCGCCGGGATCGGCGCGGTGAGCATCCAAACCGGATCATCGGCCAGCACCGACAGGTGGTGGATGCGCGCCCGAGGGGTCAGGCCGTGGTCGGTCAGGCCCTGGTCGTTCACGATCAGCAGCGCCGCGGCGGCGTCGGAGATCTGCGACGCGCATGCCGCGGTGACCCGGCCACCCTCGGTGAGGGTGGGCAGTGAACGGATCTTGTCCCAGTTCGGTTCGCGGGGGCCTTCGTCGGCGGTGACCTCGGCCAGCGGGACGATCTCGGCCTCGAAGCGGCCCTCGGTCCGGGCCCGGATCGCCTTTTCGTGTGATTCGACGGCGAAGTGCTCCATCGCGTCGCGCGTGCAATCCCAGCGTTCGGCGATCATCTCCGCCGAGCGGAACTGGGACACCTCCTGGGTGCCGTAACGCTCGACCCAACCCGTCGAGCCGCTGAACGGGTCGTCGAAGCCGTAGGCGGCACCGGTGAGCATCGCCGCGGAGATCGGGATCTGCGACATCTGCTGCACGCCGCCGGCGACCACGACGTCCTGAGTGCCCGACATGACCGCCTGGGCGGCGAAGTGCACGGCCTGCTGCGACGACCCGCACTGGCGGTCGACCGTGGTACCCGGCACGTGGTCGGGCAGTCCCGCGGCCAACCAACAGGTCCGGGCGATGTCGCCCGCCTGGCCACCGATCGTGTCGACGCAGCCGTAGACGACGTCTTCGACCGCGCCCGGGTCGATGCCGGTCCGCTCCATCAACGCTCTGATCGGATGGGCACCGAGATCGGCCGGATGCACCTGGGACAGGCCCCCACCACGGCGCCCCACGGGCGTGCGGACGGCGTCGACGATGTAGGCCTCGGACACGCGGACACTCACCTCTCGGGTCTCGGATCTGACACGCCGTCAGATTACCGGGCGCCCACCGTCCGCGGTACTTCGGCACCGCCAGGTTCCGGCCCCGTCTGGGGTAGCGCCACACACCCACCATGCTCGATGTGATCGACATCACAGTGCCAAGATGGTCCGCGACAATCGACAACAGAACGGGAGCCTCCGATGGACCTGCGCAAACTCTTGGCCGAGTGTCTCGGAACCGGGATCCTCGTGTTCATCGCCGTTGGGGTGGCCACCCTCAGCTTCGGCAATTGGATCAACGGTGGCGGATTCGCCGGCGCCAGCCCGGCGGCCGGAGTGGTCGCCACCGCGCTCGCCTTCGGACTGGTGCTGCTGGTGCTGGTCGCCGTCATCGGGCCGATCTCCGGCGCCCACGTCAACCCGGCGGTCACGCTCGGGTTTCTCGTCTCCAAACGAATGACCATCGTCGAGGCCGTCGGCTATTGGATCGCCCAGTTCGTCGGCGCCACGGTCGGCGCATTGTTGCTGTGGATCGTCTGTGAGCAGTCGGATCTGTACACGTCGAAGACAGGACTCGGCGCAGACGGGTTCGGCAATGCGTCGATGGTGGGTCTCGGCACGGGCGGCGCGTTCCTCATCGAGGTGATCCTCACCTTCATCTTCGTGATCGCCGTGCTGATGGCGACGACGAAGTTGAACAGCTCGGTCGTCGCCGGAGTGACGATCGGCTTCGCGCTCAGCACCGTGCACCTGTTGGGGATCCCCTTCACGGGCACGTCGGTGAACCCGGCCCGCAGCTTCGGCCCGGCGCTGTTCGCCGGTGGAGACGCGTTGTCGCAGCTCTGGCTGTTCATCGTCGCACCGTTGGTCGGCGGGGCGATCGCCGCAGTCGTGTTCATGTTCTTGAGCTCCAGTGGCGAGCAACTCGCGGCCCAAACCGTCCCCACTGCCGACTGACCGGGAAGCTCGCGCTCCGCGCTCGTTCTTTGGAGCCTTGGCACGCGTATCCGACGTCAACGCTCCAAAGGACGAGCCGGCACCGAAGCCGGCGATCGGGAGTTGACTTCGGTGGCCTGATCTCGGCCGGTCAGCCTGTGTAGTCGGGCTCCGCCGGTCGAGGTTGTGCGGGCTCCGCGGCCGAAGGAGTCACCGTGGTCGTCGACGCGACCGACGTGGTCGATGAGGTGGTCGTGGTGGTCGTGGTGGTCGGGCAGACGTCCGCGGGGCGTACCGCGTCGAGGACCAAGGCGGCCTGTGACTCGTGCGTCGAACCGTCGAGTAGGTGGACCGTGTAGTCGACCTCGACGGTGACCGACACGCCGATCACGCCGATGACCGCCGTCGACGCCGACGGATCAGCCGGGGTCAGGCTTCCCGGCTCGAACGTGAGGTTCTGCGGACCTTCCGAACTCCCCTCGAGCGTCGCCGTGCCGCCGTCGATCTCGACCGAGCCGATGTCGGACGAGGGCATGTAGGTGAGTGTCAACTCGACCGTGCTGGTGCCGCTCGCACAGTCGACCGAACCGCCCGGGGTCAAGGTCACATTTCCCGGTTCTGCGGCTCCCGCCGACGACGGAACGGTCGCCATCGCCGCTGACGCGACGAGCGCCACGGCGATGATCGAAGTGCGGCGCAACGGTCGACGCCTGCGGCGGCCGAGGGCGTGAGCTGGACTTAGGGACTGCAGTGGTTGTTCCATACCTCACACACGCCCGAAGAGACCGCCTGGTCGCGCACGTTCTTTGGAGACTTCGCACGCGCATCCGAGGTCAACGCTCCAAAGTACGGGCCGGTACTGTCGTGCAACGATGACGGCGGCCAAGATCGAGGTGACCGAGCGGGCGTCGTCTCCCCTGGAGTTGTTGTTCGACCTGACCTACGCCGTGTCGGTCGGCGTCGCGGCCGACCACCTCGCCGAACTGGTCGAGGTCGGCAACGTCGGCGACGCGACGATGGGGTTCGTCTTCGCGATGACGGCGATCCTGGTGAGCTGGATCAACTACTCGTGGTTCGCCTCGGCGTTCGACACCGACGACTGGTTCCACCGGG
>JBDZVK010000169.1:0-6226 GCA_040255725.1 Actinomycetota bacterium | reverse complement strand
CGGTCCTCTATGCTCGTGCCCGCACTCGTCTGTACCCGGGTGCCCGGCACCGGCGATCCCGGTCCGATCGGCAACCGGGTCCAGCTGCTCGGCGTCACCGGCGACCCCGGTCTCTCCGATCCGATCCGTCCCCCCGACACCCCTGAGGAGAGATCCGTGCCCTACGTCTACGCCTTCGGTCACAAGCACCGACGCCCACCCATGCAGCTCAAGGGGCTGCTCGGCGGGAAGGGGGCGAATCTGGCGGAGATGACGTCGGTGCTGGAACTGCCTGTGCCACCGGGGTTCACGATCACCACCGACGCGTGCCGGGCGTACCTGGCCGATGGCTGGCCGAAGGAACTCGACGCCGAGATCGACCGGCACGTCGGCAAGCTGGAGAAGGCGATGGGACGCCGCATCGGCGACCCGGACGACCCCCAACTGGTGAGTGTCCGTTCGGGCGCCGCGGTGTCGATGCCCGGGATGATGGACACCGTGCTCAACCTCGGCCTGAACGACGCGTCGGTCGAGGGTCTGGCGAAGGTGACCGGTCAGGAACGGTTCGCGTACGACTCGTACCGGCGCTTCATCGCCATGTACGGCCGGATCGTGCTCGGCATCGACGGCGAGGCCTTCGACCAGCCGCTCGAGAAGGCCAAGACGACCGCCGGCGTGAAGAGCGATGCGGAGCTCTCGGCCAAGGCGCTGCGCAAGCTGTGCACGTCGTACAAGGCGCTGGTGAAGCGCAAGACCAAGGCCGAGTTCCCCCAGGACCCCAAAGATCAACTCCGCGGCGCGATCGAGGCCGTGTTCGCGTCGTGGAACACCCCTCGGGCGGTCGCCTATCGCACCCGCGACAAGATCAGCCACGACCTCGGCACGGCGGTGAACGTCCAGGCGATGGTGTTCGGGAACCGTGACGACAACTCGGGCACCGGGGTGGGCTTCACCCGCAACGCGGCGACCGGCGAGAACCGGCCCTACGGCGACTTCCTCGTCAACGCGCAAGGTGAGGACGTGGTCGCGGGCATCCGCAACACCGCGAACCTCGACGAGCTCGGCACGTTGTTTCCCGAGATCCACGACGAGTTGCTGGTGATCTTCGACCGGCTCGAGCGCCACTACCGCGACATGTGCGACACCGAGTTCACGATCGAACAGGGCAAGTTGTGGATGCTCCAGACCCGGGTGGGCAAGCGCACCGGCCGGGCGGCACTGAAGATGGCCGTCGACATGACCCGCGACTCACGCATCGCGCTCACCCGTGCCGAGGCCGTGCAGCGGATCACCGCCGATCATCTCGACCAGGTCCTCCACCCGCAGTTCGGCGGCGAGCAGGTCGACGTGCTCACCAAGGGGCTGGCCGCCTCGCCGGGCGCTGCGGTGGGCAAGGCGATCTTCGATGCCGACCGGGCGGTCACGGCAGCGGCGAACGGTGACCGGGTCGTCCTCGTCCGCAACGAGACCTCCCCCGACGACGTGCACGGCATGCAGGTCTCCCAGGGCATTCTCACCGCCCGGGGTGGGCTGGTCTCCCACGCCGCGGTCGTCGCCCGGGGCTGGGGGATCCCCGCCGTGGTCGGCGCCGAAGCCGTCCACATCGCCGGCAAGAAGGCGACGGTCGGCGACGTCACGATCACCGAGGGCGACCTGATCTCGATCAACGGGTCCACCGGTGAGGTCGTCGTCGGCGAGGTCGAACTCGTCGCGGCACAGCCCCCGGAAGAGTTCGACACGATCCTCAAATGGGCCGATGCGATCCGCAAGGGCAAGCTCGCCGTGCGCACCAACGCCGACAACGGCGACGACGCCGCGGTCGCCCGTTCCTACGGCGCCGAGGGCATCGGGCTGTGCCGCACCGAGCACATGTTCCTCGCCGAGGATCGCCTCCCGGTGGTCCGTCGCATGATCCTCGCCGACACGCCGGCCGCGGAGGCCAAGGCGCTCGAGGAACTCCACCGGGTCCAGAAGCAGGACTTCACCGCGATCCTCGAGGCGATGGACGGCCTGCCGGTCACGGTGCGGCTGCTCGACCCGCCGCTGCACGAGTTCCTGCCCGACCTCGGCGCGCTCGAGGTCAAGGCGGCGACCAAGGGCCTGTCGAAACGGGAGACCAAGCTGTTGGAGGCCGCGCGGTCGTGGCACGAGTTCAACCCGATGCTCGGGGTCAGGGGGGTGCGCCTCGGCGTCCTCAAGCCGGGGCTGTACGCGATGCAGGTGCGGGCGCTGGTCGAAGCCGCACTCGACCGGCTCGACGCGGGCGGCAAGCCGATCGTCGAGGTGATGATCCCGCTGACGGTGTCGCGCGCGGAGTTGGCCGAGGCGCGAGGCTGGGTCGCCGACGCCATCGCCGAGGCCACCGAAGGTCGCCGCAAGAAACCGAAGATCCTCATCGGCACGATGATCGAGACGCCACGGGCCGCGTTGTGCGCGGACGAGATCGCTCACGAAGCCGACTTCTTCAGTTTCGGCACGAACGACCTGACCCAGATGACCTTCGGGTTCAGCCGCGACGACATCGAGGGACGCCTCATGAAGACCTACCTCGAGAAGGGGCTGTTGAAGCGGAACCCCTTCGAGACCGTCGACGCCGACGGGGTGGGCGAACTCGTGAAGATCGGTGCAAAGCGGGGCCGCAAGGCCGTCGAGAAGCTCAAGCTGGGGGTGTGCGGCGAACACGGTGGCGACCCCGAGTCGATCCGCATCTTCCACGACGCGGGCCTGGACTACGTCTCGTGTTCGCCCTACCGGGTGCCGATCGCCCGACTCGCCGCTGCGCAGGCGGTGCTGGGCGGCTGACCGGCCCCGGGCGCGACCTGGCATGATCTGAGCCGTGGGGATCGTCGCCGAGGACATCGCCCGGGTCAGGGAAGCAACCGATCTGGTGGCGCTGGTGAGCCGTCACCTCGCGCTCAAACGCGTGGGCGCGTCGTGGATGGGCCTGTGCCCGTTCCACGGCGAGAAGTCGCCGAGCTTCTCGGTGTCGGCCGAAAAGGGGTTCTTCCACTGTTTCGGTTGCGGCAAGAGCGGCGACGCCATCACGTTCGCGATGGAGATCGACCATCTCGACTTCGCCACGGCGGTCGAGACCCTCGCGGCGGGCGCCGGCATCACGCTGCGCTACGACGAGCGGTCGCGGTCCGAGGGCCGACGGGAACGCTCCCGGCTGGTCGCGGCCATGGAGGACGCGGTCGAGTGGTACCACCAGCGGTTGCTCACCTCGCCCGACGCGGGTCCGGCACGCTCGTATCTGCGCAACCGCGGTCTCGACGGCGACACGGTGCGGCGGTACCGGATCGGTTGGGCACCCGACGACTGGGATCTTCTCGCCCGGGCGTTGCGATCACACGGCGACGCGCTCGGCAGAGCCGGGCTGGTCTTCGTCAACCGGCGAGGTCGCACCCAGGACTTCTTCCGGGCCCGGGTGCTCTTCCCGATCTTCGACGCCCAGGGCGACCCGGTGTCATTCGGCGGACGGGTCCTGCCGGGCGCCGAGGGGCCGAAGTACCGGAACACCTCCGAGACCCCGCTGTACCACAAGTCGCGTGTGCTCTACGGGCTGAACTGGGCGAAGTCGTCGATCGTCACGGCCGACCAGGTGATCGTGTGCGAGGGTTACACCGACGTCATCGGCTTCGCCACCGCCGGGCTGGATCGAGCGGTCGCCACCTGTGGCACCGCACTCACCGAGGACCACGTGAAGGTGTTGCGCAAGTTCGCCCGGGGAGTCGTGCTCGCCTTCGACCCGGACTCGGCCGGCAAGGCCGCTGCCGACCGGGTGTACGCCTGGGAACGTGCCCACGACATCGACGTGTCGGTCGTGGAACTGCCCGGGGGAACCGACCCGGCGGATCTGGCACGCCGCGATCCCGCAGGCCTGAAGGCCGCGGTGGAAGGGGCGCAGCCGTTTCTCGCCTACCGGGTCGACCGGGTCCTCGCCGCCGGTGACCTGAGCACGGCGGAAGGGCGTGCCCGCGTGGCCGAACGGGCGCTCGCGGTGATCGCCGAACATCCCAACGAGTTGGTCAGGGACCCCTACGTCATGGAGGTCGCGGACCGCTGTCGACTGGACCCCGACCAGCTCCGGGCACGACTCGCCCGCGGCGGCTTCCCTCCATCGGGCCCGGCGACCGCCGCCGACGCCAAGGCGGCGCGGAGCGACCGGGCGCCCGACGACGACGATCCCTTCGCCGGCGAGGACGTGCAACGGACCCGACCGACCACTCGCCCGGCCGGCGTCGAGATCGAGGCGTTACGCCTCGCGGTGCACCGCGGATCCGAGATGACGACGCTGGTCGATGCCGTGCTGTTCGCCGATCCGGTCCACCGCGACGTGTACGGCGCGCTCGTGACCGCGGGCGGCGACGTGCACGCAGCCGCCGCGCTGTTGGACCCCGACGGAGCGGAACTGTTGGCCGCGCTCGCGGTGGATCCGGGTGACGCCGAACCGCTCGACGTGGCGACGCGGCTCGTGGCCGAAGCGGGTCGGCGGACCCTGGCCGACCTGGAGCGGCGCGCCCGCCGTTCGGCGGATCCGCTCGAGTTCTCGCCTTCGGTCACCTGGCTCAAACTCCGACTCGAACACCTCCGCGCCGAGCCATTTTCGGTCCTGGTCGAAAGCGACGAATTGGTACGCTGGTTGCGTGATCAGGATCCAGATCGGGTGTGACCGTTCGGATTCCGCCACGTACGGGCCGGATGCTGCCGCGGCGACATCGGCGCGGCAGTCGGGTCGTTCCGGGGTGGGGGGTCACGAGTGACGGCGCCCACCGGTCCGGATCTGTCCCCGCCCGATGATCGGGATCTCGCAGCACCGGCCGAGGTCGAGATGGCGCACGCGAATGGTCGGGCGGGAGCGGAGTCGAGGCCGGACGAGCCATTGGTCCGGCCCGACGACGCGGACGAGGTCGCGGTGCGGCGAAGGCGCCGGTCCCATCCGACGTCGTCGCGTGCGACCCGAAGCACCTCGGGCACCGACTCGGTCCGCACCTACCTCGCCGAGATCGGCCGGGTGCCGCTGCTGACGCCGGAGGAAGAGGTGGCGGTCGCCACGCGGATCGCGGCGGGGTCGAAGGCGGCCGAGCAACTCGCCGATGCCGAGGCGGCCGGCGTGGCCGGTTCGCTCGAGTTCGCCGAACGTCGGCGCCTCGAGCGCCTCGCCCGCGACGGGATGCGCGCCAAGGACGAGTTGGTCCAGGCGAACCTGCGGTTGGTCGTGTCGATCGCGAAGCGGTACACGAACCGGGGCATGCCCCTGCTCGACCTGGTCCAGGAGGGCAACTTCGGGCTGATGCGGGCGGTCGAGAAGTTCGACCACACCAAGGGGTTCAAGTTCTCGACCTACGCGACCTGGTGGATCCGCCAGTCGGTGACCCGGGCGATCGCGGACCAGGCCCGCACGATCCGGATCCCGGGCCACATGATGGAGTCGATCACCCGCGTGACCCGGATCCAGCGCCAGATGGTCGTCGAGCTCAAGCGGGAACCCACCTCCGAAGAGCTCGCGAAGCGCGTCGAGATGACGCCGGAGAAGGTCCGGGAGATCCTCCGGGTCGCCCAGGATCCGCTGTCGTTGGATTCCACGGTCGGCGACGGCAACGACGCATTGCTGTCGGACTTCATCGAGGACGTCGGCGCGAAAGCCCCCGAGGACGAGGCCGCCCGGCAGATGCTGAACCGGGCCGTGGAACAGGCGCTCGGCCAGTTGAGCGACCGTGAACAGCAGGTGGTGCGGATGCGGTTCGGTCTCGACACCGACGGCGCGCCGTTGACCCTCGAAGAGGTGGGGCGCCATTTCGGCGTGACCCGGGAGCGGATCCGACAGATCGAATCCAAGACCCTCGCCAAGCTTCGACAGCCTCAACGCCGTGCGTTGCTGCGCGACTACCTCGACGACGGGTGAGCGCACCGGGCGACGGGCGGCCGGCGAAGCCGGGTGGATCGTTCGGTCCGTCGATCGGTCGTCTCGGAGAACGAGTACGGCTGTCCGCCCCGCGGCCACTAGGATGGCCCGCTCAGATCCTTCCGGGGTAGCTCAGTTGGCAGAGCAAGCGGCTGTTAACCGCTAGGTCGAGAGTTCGAGCCTCTCCCCCGGAGCTCAGCGGTGGACGACCAGCGGTGGAAGACTGGTCACGGGCACCGGTGCGGTTGCCCGCCGTGGCTGTACGGGGCGGTAGCTCAGTGGTCAGAGCAGGCGACTCATAATCGCTCGGTCGTGGGTTCGATCCCCACCCGCCCCACCGCC
>JBDZVK010000168.1:0-6238 GCA_040255725.1 Actinomycetota bacterium | reverse complement strand
GCCTCGTCGCGGCGCATTTCGGGGTGCCCAGACGCCGCGTCACCCTCGTGTCAGGTGAACGCGGGCGCGACAAGGTGCTGCGCATCCACACCTGACCCGCGCCGGAGCCGCCGCCGACGTGCCCCCGACCGACGGGCGCGTGTCTTAGGGTGGACCCGTCGGCGGGCCGCCACGAGTACCGCGGAGGGACATGGGTTTTCGCTTCCACCGTTCGATCAAGTTGTTCCCCGGGCTCCGCATGAACCTCTCGAAGTCCGGCTTGGGGTTCTCCGCCGGATTCAAGGGCTTCCACATCAGTCGGTCCGCCGATGGAAGGACGCGCCGCACGGTGTCGATTCCCGGGACGGGCATGTCGTGGATCAAACAGACCTCGCCGGGCCGACCGCCGTCCGGCCCGAAGCCAATCGGTGCCACGACGGGGGCTCCGGGCACATCCACCCCCGCACCGCCACCGCCGATGACCCCGGACGAGCGGGCGCTGTGCGATGCCATCCGTGCCCACGACCTGGGACGGATCACGGCGTTCGGCAACGGATCGACCCCGGTCGCGTTCGCCGCCAAGGTGGTCGCCGCGCTCGAACTACTCGACGCGGATCGAGACGATGAGGCACTCGACGCGCTCGAAGAGGTCTTCGCGACGGGACGTGATCCGATGATCGATCCGTTCGTCCACCGGCATCTCGACGTGAAGATTTCGATCGAGGTGACCGACGGCGCGTCGGTCGAGGTGGAGCCGGACCGAACGACGATCGGCCTGTTCCTCGGCGAGCTCTACCAACGACGCGGGCGCGTCGACCAGGCGATCGACGTGGTCCACGGCCTCCCGCGCACCACTCTCACCGCACTGTCCCTCGCCGACCTGTTCGATGCCGCGGGTCGATTCGACGACGTCATCGACGTGACCGAGGACGCTCCGAACACCGACGACGCGTCATCGCTGCTCTGGGTGCTGCGGGGCGTCGCGTTCGGCGAGAAGAAGCTGTACCCGGCCGCCTATCCGTGCTTCGCGAAGGTGATCCGGTGCACGTCCCGGAACCCGGTGGTCCTGCACCGGGCCCGCTTCGAGCGGGCACGGTGCGAGATGGCCGAGGGCAAGCGCTCCCGCGCCCGCAACGATCTGGGACGGATCATGGCCGAGGATGCGGACTTCCCCGGCGTCGCGTCCGCATTGGCCGAACTCGACGAGCCCGTCGACGGTTCCCGATGAGGCGCGCCAGGCGCCGCTCCCGATAGGGGCGCGTCGTTCGAAGCACTCGTCGACGGGATCAGAAGCCGGGCGGGCGGTCGTCCGCGGAGGGATGCCACGGGACGAGGATCCGACGCAGACTCGTGATCGCCGCGTACGCGACGAACCCCAGCGCCGCGAGCAGGATGATCACCGCGAACAGATCGGCGACCTGGAGCTGGTTGAGACTCGTCACCGCCAGCCAACCCAGCCCCTCGCTCCCCGCCAGGTACTCGGCGACCACCGCGCCGATCGTCGCCAGGACGATGCCCACCTCCATGCCGGTGAGGATCGACGGGAGCGCACTCGGCAGGACGACGAACCGCAGCCGCTGCCGGCGGTTCGCATGCAGCGTCGCGGCCAGGTCGCGGTGACCCGGCTCGACCGAACGGATCCCCGCCCGGGTACCCGCGGTGATCGGGAAGAACGCGAAGATCGCGGCGACGACGACCTTCGCCGACAGACCGAAGCCCATCCACAGGATCAGCAGCGGGATGATCGCGACCTTGGGCAGCACCTGCAACGCGACGAGAAACGGATTCATCGCCCGGTCGAGCACGGGCATCTCGCCGATCACGACCCCCACGACCAACCCGGCGACGAGTGCGATCCCGAATCCGAGCAGGATCTCCTGGGACGTGATCCAGATGTGGTGCCACGTACGCGCCTGGCCGAGCAGATCGACGATCGAATGCCAGACCGCCTCGGGCGGCGGGAGCACGAACGGCGACACATCGGCGGAGGTGACGTAGAGCTTCCATGCGGCCAGGAACACCGCGAACATGCCGACCGTCAACGCGTACGAGGCGAGCCTCGACCGTCGGCTCACGAGGCGACCTGCAACAGGTCGCGGACCTGACCGACGAGCTGCTGGAAGCCCGGGCTGGTCTGCAACTCGAGGGGCCGGGGCCGGTCGAAGGGCACATCCACGGTGCCCGCGACGCACGCCGGGCGAGGCGTGAGCGCGACGACCCGATCGGCGAGCATGACCGCCTCGCTGATCGAATGGGTCACGATGATCGCCGTGCTCGGCTTCTCGACCCAGATCCGCTGCAACTCGAGGTTCATGGCGTCACGGGTGAGGGCATCGAGTGACGCGAACGGCTCGTCGAGCAGCACCAGACGCGGCGACGCCACCAGCGCCCGCGCCAACGCGGCCCGCTGACGCATCCCTCCCGACAACGCCGCCGGCCGCACTCTCTCGAACCCGGCGAGTCCGGTGAACGCGCACAGCTCACGGGCCCGATCGAGTCGCTCGGACCTGGCGACGCCACGCAGGCGCAGCGGCAACGCGATGTTCTCCTCGACCGAGAACCACGGAAGCAGGTTCGGGTCCTGGAAGACGACCGCCAGCGTGTCGAGCGCCTCGCCGTCCGGCCGCCCCGCACGCCACACCGAGCGCCCGTCGACGCACACGTCGCCCGAGGTCGGTGGCGTCAGGCCCGCCGCCATCCGCAACAGCGTCGTCTTGCCGCACCCCGATGCTCCGACGACCGCGACGACCTCGTCACGCCCCACTTCCAGGTCGACGGCGTCGACCGCGATGACCGCGTCGGCGCCCGTTCCGAAGGTCCGGCCGATTCCCCGGAACGAGACGCTCAGCGCCGCGCCTCGTCGATCAGGTCGTTCGTGTAGAAGTCGGTCGCCTTGGCGCCCGGCTTGGCGATCTTCTGGTCGATGAAGCCCTCGATGCCCTCTTCCCACCGTTCGGGCACGTTCCGGAGCAGGTTGTCGCGGCCTGCGGCGAGCCACATCCTGCCGACCCCCTGGATGACCGGCGTGGCCTTCGCCGGATCGTCGAGCTGGGGCAGGTCCCAGTCCTTGCGGACCTTCGGGATCAGCGCCTGGAGTTCCTCACCACCGTCGAGGATCACATCCAGGGCCTTCTTCAGGCCGCGCAGATAGCCCACGAGGTCGTCGTGGCGGGTCTCGACGGTCTTGCGGGAAGCCACGAGGCTCGTCCCGAGCAGCGGGTTGGTCTTGTCGCCGAGGTCGTCGAGGTATGCATCGGGCTCGGATTCCATGATCGACGCCGTCGCCTCGTGGGTGGCGAACACGCCGTCGACGCGCCCGGCCTCGATCAACGCGAACGAAGCCGCCTCGTTGCCGACCGCTCGGCGCTTCACCGAGTCGGGGTCGACCTTGGCGGCCTTGAGCACGAAATCGAACGTGTTCTCGGCGTTGCCGCCGAGCGTCGCCAACCCGATCGTCTTGCCGGAGAGCTCGCTCAGGTCGCGCAACGGCGAGGCCTTGGCCGAGAGCAGGTTGTAGATGATCCGTTGATTGACCGTGGCGATGCTCACGAACGGCGCCGACTCCTTCGACACTGCCTTGACCAGGCCGATCGGGGCGTTGCGGATCAGGTCGACGTTGCCCGCCGCGAGCTGCTGGATCGCCTGGGGGGCGCTGCGTGCGAACTGCAGGTCGAGGTCGATCCCGTTCGCTTCGTAGTACCCGGCCGATTTGGCTGCACAGTCGGCGAAGAACGCGAGGTACAGCGGGAACGGCATCATCGCGGTCAGCTTCGACAGCTTCTGCTCACCGCCGGGCTTCGAGGTGTCGTCGGCATGCGTGCCGTCGGCACCGCTGGTCGAACCGGAACTGCCGCACGCGGTGAGGAGGCCTCCCGCGCCGAGCGCCACGGACGCCGCAAGGGACTTTGCGAGAAATTCTCGACGGGTGTTCATGGATCGGGTCGACTCCAGTCGATCGGGCGGCTCGATCAGCCGCGTGTTGCCTCGGTGATGTTGCTTGTCGCTCGAACGAACGACAACGTCTTGCCGGCGCTCGTTTCCGCAGGCGCACAGCGTTGCACACCCACACCCTCGTCGAGCGACCAGACGGCTTCGGCGAGCAGCCCGTTGTCGGAGCTGCCCAGCGCACCGGCCACGACCCGGTGCACGACCGCCGGGTCGATCTCGCCCAGACGCGGGTGGATCCGCAGGGTGAGCACCGACGTGCCGTCGTCGTCGACCTCGGCGAACTGGAAGTCGCCCGGACCTCCGCCGAGACGTGCGGGAAGGTCGACGTCGACGAGCTGGTCGAACAGCTCCCCGTCGAGGCTGATGCCTGCGGTCACCACCTTCGAGATCCCCCTGATGTCGCGCACCCTGGTGGTCAAGCCCAGATCTCCCAGGGCACAGTCGCACGTCACGCCGTGGTGTACCGCTCCGTAGTCGTCGTTCTCGACGTTGACGAGCACCCGTGGCGCCTCGGCGGCGAGACTCGTCCAACAGAACGCGTCCACGTCGGTGCCGTCACCGCGGGCCCGGCGCCGGGTGATCACCGCCAGATCCTGGCCCCACACGTGGTACTCCTCGTCCGCGCACCGCTCGCAGCGGATGGCGACGGTTCCCTCGGGGGTGAACGCGTACATCGGGTACGCACGCATTCCCGATGCGCCGATCATCGAGAGCTTGCCCGGCGTGACGGGTTCGCTCGCCGGGTTCGCCACGACCCCGTGCAGGTCGATGCCGTTGTCGACGGCGTAACGGGCCGCGGCCGTGAGCGAACTCGCGTACCCGGTGATGATCGCCCCTCCCGCCCGCGCCACCGCATCGACGAGCCACGACACCACCGGTCCGGGGTCGGTGGTCGGCACGTGTTCGGGAGCCGGCAGGCCGGTGCGGGTCATCGCGGAGAGAGCCGGCAGGAACCGGTTGACCATGCGCTTGTTGTCGGAGATGCCCTCCAGGTCGGTCGGGATCTGCGAGAACCAACGCTCCGGCGTGCTGCCGCCGGCCATGTTCTTCATGACCGCACCGAACCCCGCGGCGGAGGGGAACACCGGGAGCCACACCGCGGCGGGCATGCCCCGGACCCCGGCCATCTCGTGCTGGACCGGTCGCTGGCGTCCCTGCCGGCGCTGCCAGGCGAACGAGAGCTCGACCGGGGTGCCCTTGCCGCTCGACGACCCGCCCGTGGCGGCCAGGTAGTCACCCCGGACCACCGGGTTGAAGAAGTCGCCCGGGGTGAACGAGAACCGGGCACTGCCGCGCACCGCGTCGGTACGCCCCTGGTACTCCTCGTAGGCCACGTACACCCCGGCGTCCCGGAGCACCTCGAGCGTCGCGATCAGCCCGTGGTCGTGGACCAGAGCGCGCACGTCGCCCGCCTCGACGCCGGCGTGGTCGGCGAGTCGAGCGAGCGGGCTCGTCGGAAACGGCCACACCAGTGCGTCGAGGTGCTCGAGGAACCGTTCGTCTCGCCTGGCGACCTCGTCGGCGATCACCCGACGTGCCTCGTCGAGGGTCACGGGCTCCCTGGCCAACCAACGGAGGCCGCGGGCGATCCCGGCGCCACGACGTGCCGTTTCGAGCCTGCCCATCGGATCTCCCTTGCTCTTCGGCCGTGCCCGCGGGCCGTGGTTCAGCTGCTGGACTCCCGGCTGGTAGCGTACGCCGGTCAGCGTAGGCGGAAGAACCGCCGACGTCTTCGGGAGACGCGTGGTTCCGCAGATCAGTGTCTGCATCGTGACCGGACGGCGAGATTCCGTACTCGACGCGTGCCTCGCGAGCCTGGCGGCGCAACGCGACGCGCCACCCCACGAACTGCTCGTGTGCGCCGAAGGCGACCCCGCGGTCGCCGAGGTCGTGCACCGCCGCTTCCCCGGCGCGCAGGTGGCGTTCGTCGACCGGGCGTATCCGGGCGCGGCACGCAACGTGCTGATCGAACGCGCCCGCGGCGACCTGTTGCTGTTCCTCGACGACGACATCACCGTCGACGAGGACCTGCTGGCACGCCTGGCCCGCCTCGCCGAGGCGCACCCCGAGGCCGCGGTGTTCGGGGGGCCCAACGACACGCCTCGGGCGAGTTCCCGGTTCCAGGTCGTCCAGGGCGCCGCGCTCGCGTCGCTCATCGGGTCGGGTCCGGTACGCCGTCGCTACGGCGCACACCCCGAATGCAATGCCGACGAGCGCTACTTCACCCTGTGCAACCTCGCGGTCCGTCGCGAGGTCATGGTGCCCTTCGCCACCGATCTGGTCTGCGCCGAGGAGAACGCCGTCCTCGAGG
>JBDZVK010000167.1:2952-6242 GCA_040255725.1 Actinomycetota bacterium | reverse complement strand
AGAAGTTCGGTGGTTCGTCGGTGGCCGACCCCGACCGGATCCGGAACGTCGCCGATTACGTGGCGCGCCGGCACAAGCGCGGCGACGACATCGTGCTCGTCGTGAGCGCGATGGGCAAGGAGACCGACGAGCTGTTGCGCCTCGCGCGCGAGGTGTCCGACACCCGTCCCGGACGAGAGATGGACATGTTGATCACCACCGGCGAGCGCAAGGCCACCGCGCTCGTGTGCATGGCGCTGCACGACCTGGGCGTGCCGGCCGACTCGTTCACCGGGTCCCAGGCCGGTTTCCTGACCGACACCAACCACACCAACGCGAAGATCATCGAGGTCGCACCCGACCGGGTGCTCGACAGCGTCCGGAAACGCCGCGTCGCGGTCGTCGGCGGATCCCAGGGCGTGTCGACCGACCACAACATCACCTTCCTCGGTCGGGGCGGCTCCGATACGACGGCCGTCGCCCTGGCCCACGCGCTCGGTGCCGACGCGTGTGAGCTCTACACCGACGTGTCGGGCGTGTTCACCGCCGATCCCAGAGTCGTCGACGGAGCCCGACGGATGGATCAGGTCTCGTTCGACGAGATGCTCGAGATGTGCGCGTCGGGCTGCCCGAAGCCCGCGATGCGCTCGGTGGAGTTCGCCCGCACCTGGGGGGTGCCGCTGCACGTCCGCTCGAGTTTCACCTGGGAACCCGGAACCTGGATCACCGAGGAGGATCCCGACATGGAAGACGCGATCGTCTCCGCCGTCACGCACGAAGAATCCGAGGCCAAGGTGACCGTCACCGGCGTTCCCGACCGTCCCGGCATCGCCGCGACCCTGTTCCGTCGACTCGCGGACGTCGACGTCAACCTCGACATGATCGTCCAGAACGTCTCGGTCAACGGGGTGACCAACATCTCGTTCACGGTGCCCCAGGCCGACCTGGACGTGGCCCTGGAGATCTGCAACGACTACGTCGCCGACATCGACGCGGCCGGTGTCGTGCCCAAGGACACGATCGGAAAGGTCAGCCTCGTCGGAGCCGGGATGAAGACGAATCCCGGGGTCGCCGCGAAGGTCTTCGAGACGCTGGCCGACAACGACATCAACATCGAGATGATCTCGACGTCCGCGATCCGGATCTCGTGTGTGGTTCCCGAGGAGCAGGTGGAGCGGGCGGTCGCCGTCCTGCACGCCGCGTTCGGCCTCGACGCCTGACCGTCCCGCCGGGCCCCGGCGAAGCGGAGGTCGTCGGGGCGGCGAAACCGGTGTGCCGCCCACGCTCGTGCCCGGTACCCTTGGCAGACATGCGTATCGGAATCGTCGGAGCAACCGGTCAGGTCGGCGGCGTCATGCGGACGATCCTGGCCGAACGAGCATTCCCCGCGGACGAGGTGCGATTGTTCGCCTCGGCCCGTTCGGCGGGCCGCACCCTCGACGTCGCCGGACGCCAGGTCACCGTCGAGGACGCCGCCACCGCCGACTATACGGGTCTCGACATCGTGCTCTTCTCTGCCGGCGGGGCGACCTCGAGGCAGCTCGCGCCCAAGGTCGCCGCGGCCGGCGCCGTGGTGATCGACAACTCCTCGGCATGGCGATCCGACCCGGAGGTGCCGCTCGTGGTCTCCGAGGTCAACCCCGACGCGCTCGCCGACCGACCCAAGGGCATCGTCGCCAACCCGAACTGCACCACGATGGCCGCGATGCCGGTGTTGGCGCCGCTGCACCGGGTGGCCGGCCTCGAGAAGCTGGTGGTCAGCACCTACCAGGCGGTGTCCGGTGGTGGCCTGGCGGGCGTCGACGAACTCGACGCCCAGGTTCGCAAGGGCGCCGACCAGGCGCGTGAGCTGACCTTCGACGGTCACGCCGTGGATCTGGGCGAACCGGCCGAGTTCGCCCGTCCAATCGCGTTCAACGTGTTGCCGATGGCCGGGTCGATCGTCGACGACGGCCTCGGTGAGACCGACGAGGAGAAGAAGCTGCGTGACGAATCACGCAAGATCCTCGGCATTTCCGAGCTCGCGGTGTCGGGAACCTGTGTCCGGGTGCCCGTGTTCACCGGGCATGCCCTGTCGATCAACGCCACGTTCGCCCGCCCGATCACCCCGGAAGAGGCCGTCGACCTGCTCGCCGGCGCCGCGGGTGTGGCGCTCTCCGACATCCCGACCCCCTTGCAGGCCGCCGGCGACGACCGGTGCTTCGTCGGTCGGATCCGGTCGGACCGGACCGTGCCCGACGGCAGGGGTCTGGCGTTGTTCGCCGTCGGCGACAACCTGCGCAAGGGCGCCGCGCTGAACGCCGTGCAGATCGCGGAGCTCGTCGCCGCCGGCGGGTGAACCTCGTCGTCGGCGCGGCGGTCACCGGCCCGCGTGTCGGTCGACGACGAATCCGTTCCTGATCCGGCTCGGAAAGCCTCTATCCTTCTCGGCTGTGAGTGGCACCGGCGCGCAGGTTCCCGCCGAAGACTCCACCTCCCGCGTCCCGACCGAGCCGGGCGTCGGAGATCCGGCGTCGTCGACCGACGAGCGACGTCGACGGTTGCGGCATGCCGCGTACCAGGCCGAGTACGCGACCGGCCGCCGCGAGCGCACACCGGTCGAGGCGAAGCGCAACATCATCGTCCGCCTGGTGCTCATCACCGTCGGTGGCGTGGTCTTCCTGGCGGGCCTGGCGATGCTGGTCTTCCCCGGTCCCGGAATCCTGGTGAGCCTGGTCGGTCTCGGCATCCTGGCGCGGGAGTTCGCGTGGGCCGACCATCTGATGAAGACCCTGCGCGAGAAGAGCCACGTCGACGAGGTCGGCAAACTGCCGATCTGGGTGCAGATCGGGCTCGGTCTCGTCTCGATGGCCGCCGTCGCCGCGTCGCTCGTCTGGTTTCTCTGGCTCCGTTGACCACCGACGCGTCGGCCCCGGTCGGCCTCGGCGGCGGCCGCGTCTGCTCGTCGGGTCGACTCAACGCCTGCCGGCGGGCCGGTCGATGCCCTTCTCGGGGACTGCGACGGGGACCGGGTCGCGCCGGCCGCGCACCGTCAGGGGTGCCTCGGGAATCCAGTTCGCGGCTTCTTCCCGGTCGGCGGCGTCGACGGCCCCGCGGTGCGCGAAGACGCGCCGGGGCGTTCCCTTCGCCACATCGGTGAGCCGGGCGGCGATGTTCACGGTGTCGCCGATGATGGTGTACTCGTAGCGCCGTTCGTCGCCGAGATGACCGGCGACGACGGTGCCCGTCGCCACGCCGATGCCGAAGTCGAGCTCCGGCACCCGGTGGTCGAGTTCGACGGCCAGCTGCCGGGCCGCGGCGAGTGCGGCGCC
>JBDZVK010000167.1:0-2852 GCA_040255725.1 Actinomycetota bacterium | reverse complement strand
ACGGACCGATCGCACCGGTCCCGCGACCGAGCGGGCACCCAGGAGCGTGATCGTGAATCCGATGATCAGCGCGGTGCCGCCGAGGGCGACCATGGCGATCGCCAACTGGGTCCGGGTGCCTTCGCCGGTGATGAAGAACCCGGTACCGGCGGCCAGGATGCCGAAGATCGGGATCGCGGTGCCCATCGTCCAGCTCAGCAACATGCGTGACGTGACGCCCGCGGCGTGGCGCGCCGGTTCGGGGTCGTGTTCGAGCGCACGGGTCACCACCGGTCGGGTGATGCGCTCGGCGAGCAGGAACGTGAGCGCCGCGGTCGTCAGGCCGCCGCCGACGACCGTCATCGCGATTCGGGCGATGAGGCTCGGTTCGATCACGCCGTTGACCACGGTGAACCCGACCGCGGCCACGGCCCACATCGTGATCTGGATCACGGTGAGTCGGCGCGGTGCCCCGAGGGTCCGCCGCACCTCGCGGGGGGTCGGCGGGCGGTCCTCGAGGAGCCACTGCTCGTACGCACTCAGGCTGATCCGCCCCCACACCGCCCCGATCTGGGTGGCCACGACCGCGTAGGCGACCGCAGCGATCCCGTTCCATTTCACGAGGGCCGCACCGTTCGGGATCGACGACGACGGGATCAGCCAGACGCTGAACACGAAAACGATGGCCGCGCCCCCCAGGTTCGCCAGCGCCAGGGCGATGCTCAGGATCGCCCGCGAGCGGTAGACCAGCGACGCTCCCGATCGTTTGCGGATTCGTCGAGCCTGCGGCGCCGCCGAGTCGCGGCTCCGGCGCGGCCGGCGTCGTAGCCGTCCCCTGATCGGGTTTGCGTCGGCGTCTCTTCGAGGCATGGGATGCGGACCGGCTCGCGTCGTCGGTGGCGCGGTGGCCTCCGCCGGGTTCGCCGACCAAGGTAGTCGGGCCGGGAGGGTCGCGCGCCGGAGGTACCGTGGCGCGTGGACCGACGATTCGGTACTCTGGCGGCCGGGAGATCCTGGAGGAGGCGCCATGCCGCCAACCGAACTGTCCAGACGGGCACTGATCCGCATGGGCCTCGCGGGCGCAGGAGTCGTCGCCTTGCCGTCGTTCGCTTCGGCCTGTTCGTCGTCGTCGAAGTCGACGGCACCGTCCACGACGGCACCGTCCACGACGGTCGCCGGCGGCTCCGACGCACTGCTCGCCGCGGCCAAGCGCGAGGGCAGCCTGAACCTCATCGCCATCTCCGACTCCGACGAGTCCGCGTACGGGCCGCTGTTGGACGCGTTCAAGGCCTCGTCGGGCCTGAAGGTGAACCTGGCCGAACCGTTGGCCGGCTCGGGCATGGAGGTCGACACCGTCCGGGAGCAGAAGGGCAAGGCGGCCCAGCCCGACGTGATCGACGTGGGCATGAGCTACGCGATCGACGCCGCGAAGGACGGGTTGTTGGTCCGCTCACTGCCCGACGGATGGACCGACGTGCCGAGCGCCGCGAAGGACCCCGACGGCCTGTGGGTCTCGACGTACTACGGGGTCATGGGCATCGTGTCGAACCCTGCGCTGCTCGACGGGAAGAAGCCGCCGGCGACTCCCGCGGATCTCAAGAAGCTTCCCGAGGGAGCGATGGGCTTTCCCGGTGACCCGCGTACGACCGAGGCAGCCGGACCGCTCGCATCCGCGGCCTCCTTCGCCGCGGTGTGGACGGTCGCGTTGGCGCTCGGCGGTTCCTTCGACGACATCGGACCGGGCATCGACTTCTTCGCGGAGCTCGCCGACGACGGGATCTTCGACCCGGGCAAGCTCGGGATCACCGAGGTCATGTCGTCGGGCGACGTGGCGGTCACGATGCTGAACAACTTCGACTTCGCCCGTACGGTCGCCCAGATGTCCCAGAAGGGCGCGAAGGCCGCGCCCGAGATGCGCATCATCCCAGCGGACGCCTTCTACCCGAGTTTCTACGCCCAGTGTGCGGTGAAGGGGTCACCGCACCCCAAGTCAGCCCAGTTGTGGCTGGCGTTTCTGCTCTCCGACGCCGGTGCCCGGGCCTTCCTGCAGGGCGGGGCCATCCCCACCCGCTTCCCGGCGCTGTACGCGGCCGGCACGCTCGGTGCCTCCGACCTGGGCCGCGTCGGTGAGCTCGGGCTCACCGCCGAGCGCCTGGCCAAGCAGACGGTGCCGATCCCCGCGCAGGTCGACGCCGCCCAGAAGCTCGTGAACGAGCGCTGGGGGCCGGACGTCAAGGGCGAGTAGCACCCGCATCGTCGACCGTCGGCGACGCGACGGCGGTGCCCGCCGGGCGAAATCGGGCTGGTAGACAAGGCGCATCACCCCATCTGCTGGAGGCCTCCATGAGCTCGGACTACCCGTACGCGGACCGCTACCCGGTCAATCGCACGCTCCCGGAAACCGGGCGCGCCCGTGACGAGATCCTCGACGAGCTGCGCACGATGGCGACCGAGGAGGACGCCGCGTGGGAGGGCGGCAAGTGCTCGGGCACGATGTACTGCGGCGACCACGGCCACTACGCGTTCCTGACCGAGGCGTTCGGGCTGTACGCGCACATGAACGCCCTGCAGCGCGACATGTGCCCGTCGGCGACCCGCTTCGAGGGCGAGATCATCGCGATGACCCTCGATCTGTTCCATGCGCAGGCTCGCACCGACACCGAGCCGGTGGGACTGGTCACCTCGGGTGGCACCGGGTCGATCACCCACGCGATGCTCGCCTACCGCGAACACGCCGCGCAGACCCGGGGCATCAAACACCCCAACGTGGTGAAGCCCGAGACGGCCCACCCGGCGTTCGACAAGGCGTGTCACCTGTTCGGGATCGAGCTGCGTCACGCGCCGATCGACCCGGAATCGGGTCAGGTGATCGT
>JBDZVK010000166.1:0-6245 GCA_040255725.1 Actinomycetota bacterium | reverse complement strand
TGCATGTTGTAGGCGACGTACGCGCCGACCAGCATCAGCCCGCCCTGGGCGAAGTTGATGACGCCGGTCGACTTGTAGATGATGACGAAACCGAGGCCGACCAGGGCCCAGACGGCCCCGGCGCCGGCGCCGTTCAGCACCATGTCGGCGAGTGCGCTCATGTTGCCCCTTCGAGATCGTGTGCCGGCGGCTCCACGGCCGCGGTCGTCGTGTCGTCGCCCAGGCCCCGGGGACGGGCCAGATCATCGCCGAGGGCGATGCCCAGACCGGCGAGGACCCTCGTGGTCGCCTCACCGGTCTGCCCGAGCGAGCGGGCCTCGCGTACCCGGCCGAGCCCCAGTCTTCTGACGAGGATCCTGCGGGCGAGCCCGGCGGCGAAGCCGCCGCGCCCTTCGACCAGCGAGCGCATCGCGCCCTTGGCGAACGGTCCCGGTTCGGCCGCGATCACCCGGACGCGCGCGGCGACGGCGTCCCACCATGCCGACGGCGCGTGGATCACGGTCGGTTGCACCGCCCGGAACTCCAGGAGCCCGCTCATCCCGCGGCTCCCCGAGTTGACGACGGCCCCGGACACCGGGTGCGCGCCCAACAGCACGACCGCCTCGCTCGGCCATGTCGGAGGCAGAAATGCCAGGTACTCGTCGCCGGTATCCAGCCCGAGATGGGCCGAGCTTCCCGCGGCGACGAGCTCGTCGTGGGTCAGCGCGTGATCGGCCTCTTCGGGTGCCCGCAGCGCCTCGGTAGCGGTGTCGAGAGCTCCGACCGAACGGCGCAGGTCGGCCATGAGCGCATCGTCGGCGGACGGATCGGCGCCCAGCACATCGGCCTGCCACGACCATTGCGGTTGGGTGCCTCCGTGGATGTCGTCGATGGTCAGGACGTGCTCCGCGGGACGGCCCATGGCCACCAGGCGGTCGACGGGTTCGGCGCCCTCGACGACCCAGGCCGCCGGCGACCGGTCGCTCACGGTCGCGAGCACGGTCTCGTCGGCCTGCGCGGTCACCGTGACCGCGGTCGCCCCGAGTGCATGTACCGCCCAGACACACAACGACCATTCGCTGCGCGACCCGCAGGCGACACCGACGAGCGACCCACCACCGACCCCGGCTCCCGCCAGCAGACCGGCGACCCGGGCCACGGTTCGGGCCACGTCGCCCCAGCCGTATTCGACCCACACGCCCGATTCGAGCACCCGGAGCGCGACGGCGCGCGGCGACGAATCGGCCCGCTCCAGCACGAGCGCCGGCGCGGAGAGCGGCGCCGGGTGCGTCTCGTTCGTCCCGGTCGGCCCGCTCATGCGTCGGCCTTGCCCAGGTAGGCGTCGATGACCCGCTGGTCGCTCTGCACCTCGGCGGGGGTACCGAGCGCAAGGGGTTCACCGAAGTCGATCGCGAGGACCCGGTCGGCGAGGTCCATCACCAGGTGCATGTCGTGTTCGACGAGGATCATCGCCAGGTCGAGTTCCCGACGGATCTCGAGCAGGTAGCGCGCCATGTCACGGGTCTCGTCGTGGTTCATGCCGGCCACGGGTTCGTCGAGCAGCAACAGACGCGGCTCCATGGCCAGCGCACGACCGAGTTCGATCCGTTTCTGGATCCCGTAGGGAAGCATGCCCACCGGCGCCGAGGCGTACGGACCGAGCTCGAGCAGGTCGACGATGTCTGCGACCCTCGCCCGGTGCCGCAGTTCTTCGGATTTTGCCCGTCCCCACCAGATCATGCCGGCGAGAAAACCGCTGTGCATCAGGTGGTGTCGCCCGAGCATCAGGTTGTCGACGAGGGTCAGATTGGTGAACAACCCCAGGTTCTGGAAGGTCCGGCCGATCCCCATCTGTGCGGTGCGCACCGGCGACGTGTCGGCCAGGTCGACGCCGTCGAAGGTGATCGTGCCGGTCGTGGGCCGGTACACCGAGTTCAGACAGTTGAAGATCGATGTCTTCCCGGCGCCGTTCGGGCCGATGATGGCGAACAGTTCACCGTGGCGGACGTCGAACGACACGCCGTTGAGGGCGGTGACGCCACCGAAACGGAGGACGACGTCGTCGACGGTCAGCAGCGGGCCCTCCGGCGTCATCACAACTGCCACGCCTTCGCCGGGGGGTACGAGGCGATCTCGCGGAACGACGTGCGTCCGTCCGAGGAGATGCCCAGGTAGAACTCCTGGATCTCGGTGTCTTCGCGGAGCTCGGGTGCCGGGCCGGATCGCACGATTCGGCCGGTCTCGACCACGTACGCGTGGTCGGCGATGCCCAGGGCCATCATGGCGTTCTGTTCCACCAGCAGCACCGAGGTGCCCCGGTCGTTGATGTCGGAGATGATCCGTCCGATCTGCTCCACGATGAGCGGGGCGAGGCCCAGCGACGGTTCGTCGAGCACCAGCAGCCGCGGTTTGGCCATGAGTGCCCGACCGATCGCCACCATCTGTTGCTCACCGCCGGAGAGGTAGCCTGCGGTGTCACCACGTCGTTCGACGAGCGGCGGGAACAACTCGAGGATCTCGTCGAAGGTGGCCGCGATGCCCTTGGTGTCGCGCCGGGTGATCGCACCGGTCCGCAGGTTCTCCTCGACCGACAGCTCCGCGAAGATCCGCCGGCCTTCCATCACCTGGGCGAGTCCGGCACGGACGATGGCCGCCGGTGGGCTCCCGGTGATGTCGGCGCCGTCGAGGTGCACCGTCCCCGCGGTGATCCGACCACGGTGGAGCCTGAGCAGCCCGCTGATGGCGCGCAGCAGGGTCGTCTTGCCGGCCCCGTTGGCACCGAGCAGGGCGACGATCTTGCCGGCCGGCACCTCGAGGTCGACCGAGTCGAGTACCGAGATCGCATCGCCGTAACCGGCGTCGAGTCCGGAGACCTTCAGCGACGCGCCGGTCGTCGTCTCTGCAGGCGCCGGCGACGGCGTGGTGCTCTCGTCGACGTCTCGTTCGCTGGCTGCCATTCTCACTCGTTCTCGGCGGAAGTTGCGCCGAGTGTAGGCCGCGTGGACCTCCCGTGGTGTGACAGGTGCCGCTCGGTGACCGCCGACCGGGCTACCGATCGTCGTTCGGGGGCCGGTAGAAGGTCGCGAGCTGCAACGCGGCGCCGCCCAGGCCGACGAGCACCGCGATGCCGAGACCGGTGACGCCGTTGAGCCGGAACGCGAGGTCGATGCCGTAGTCGAGTGAGTACCGACCCGCCCCGACCGTCGCGACGGCGATCGCCGCCAACGCGAACACGAAGTTCAGTTCGTAGCCGTCCTTGGCGCTGAAGAAGCCGTTGGGTCGGTGGACCGTCCAGCCGGCCACGAACATCACCGCGACCATGCCGGCCGCGGCGAAGGGCGTGAGCAGCCCGAGGGCCATCAGCGTGCCGGCACCCAGTTCGGTGCTCGCGGCCATGATCGCGCAGATCCGTCCGGTGCCGGCCCGCATGCCGATCGACTCGAACCACCGGGCCGTGCCGGGGATCCTTCCGCCGCCGAAGAACTTGTGGTAGCCGTGCGCGGCGAGCGCGATACCGATGCCGAGCCGGAGGATCAGGATCCCCACGCTCGCGGCGGTGATGTCGTCGATCGAGAAATTCGTCGGAGCCGGCGTCGCGGCAACGAGCACCATGTCGCCCAAGCGTAGTGAACCTGACGATGCGTCAGAAACGGCTCGCTCTACCGAGGTGTCGGCGCATCATGGCCGTAAGATCACCTCCGTGGGTGAGCGACCGGAACCGAGCGAACGGCGCCTCGCCCGCCTCGCCGAGGAGTTGGCCGAGGCGGGCCTCGAGCTGGACGGGTCTCGGCCGTGGCATCGCACCGCCGCGATCGAGCTCGACTACGCCCTCCGCCCGATGGTGCACGAGCGTCTGGTGCCGACCTACGGCGCGCTCGTGTCGCCGACGACTCCGCCGGAACTGTGGGCGGCCGGGACCCAGCTCGACATCGATCTGTGGCCGGTCGAGCGTGACCAGGTCGGCTTCACCCGCCACTATGCCGACGGACGGGCAAGCTGGCTCGTGCGGGGCGCGGACGGCACCGACGCCCTCGCCGTGTTCGACCGTCCGGCGGGGTCAGAACGCGATCTGGTGGTGTTGGCCGAATCGCTCGCCGGCGTGGTGATCCAGCGCCATTCGACCGGCCCGGTCCGGATCGTCGGCGACTTCGGCGTGTACCGCTGGGATGCGCTGCGCTGGCACCATGAGCCCACCGTGAGCGGCTGGATCTGCGACATGTGCGCCGTCGGCACCGCCGAAGACCGCGAGGTGCTGGAGACCATGCTGGAGTTCGCGGTCCACGACCTCGGCGCTCGCGGGATCGGGGCGACGCTCGTGCACTGCCCCGACGAATCGTTGCGGTCGAGCTTCGACGTGCGGCTGGCACCGCCGCCACCGTTGCGGATCACCCACCGGGCCGACCTCGCGCCGCTGCGGCACGTGCTCGCCCAGGTCGACGGGGCGGCGCTGTTCTCGCGTGACGGCACGCTCCAACGGCTGGGCGTGCGGCTCGTGCCCACTCCCGAGGCCGAGGGCAGTGTCGACGGTCTCCGCGGCACCCGGCACACCTCGGGACGGCGCTACAGCTTCGACGACCCGGGAGCGACGGTGATCGTGGTGTCCGAGGACGGTCCGGTCACGGTGTTGCGGGGCGGTGAGGTGATCGGCTCGACGGCCAAGGTTCCCGTCGCGACCTGAGCTCGTCGGATCGGGACCCCCGTTAGGATCCGCCCCACCATGAGCGAAGACACTCCGACCGCCGTGCTCCCCCTCGACCAGCAGGTCCGTCACGAGGTCACCGACACCGGGGTCGCGTGGATCACCCTCGACCGGCCCGACGTCGCGAACGCGATCTCGCCCGACCAGCGTGACCGGGTCATCGCACTGCTCGACGAAGCGGCCCGTCTGCTCGCCGTCCGCTGCGTCGTGCTCACCGCGACCGGCAAGGCGTTCTGCACCGGTGCCGACCTGCGTGCCACTCGCACGTCCGCTCCGCGACCCGAGGGCGCACCGGACCGACCGGTGGGCCAGGTGTCTCGGATGATCACCACGGGCGCGCAGGCGTTGATCGCGGCGGTGCTCGACTGCCCGAAGCCGGTGATCGCGGCGGTGAACGGCACCGCGGCGGGCATCGGCGCCCACCTCGCGTTCGCGTGCGATCTCGTCGTCGCGGCCGACAGCGCCCGCTTCATCGAGGTGTTCGTGCGTCGCGGGCTGGTGCCCGACGGCGGCGGCGCCTACCTGCTCCCCCGCCTGATCGGTCTGCAGCGGGCCAAGGAGTTGTTGTTTCTGGGCGACGACGTGTCTGCCGACGACGCCCGCAGCCTCGGACTGGTCAACCGGGTCGTGCCGACGGCCGAGGTCGCCGCCGAGGCCGGGGCGCTCGCGGAGCGTCTCGCCGCGGGACCGACCCAGGCGCTCGCGCTCACCAAGGTGCTGTGCAACCGGTCGCTGGATTCGGACCGTGCCACCGCGTTCCACGAAGAGGCGTGGGCGCAGGAGGCCAACATGGGTACCCACGACGCCCAGGAGGGCGTGCGCTCGTTCGTCGAGCGGCGCAGCGCCGAGTACCGGGGTTGGTGAACCTCGTCGGCGCTATAGACGAGATGCCGCGGTCGCCGCGGACGCCTCAGTCGAGGGGTGCTTCGCCGTTCAGGATCTCGGCGAGGACCGCCGCGGCGGAGATGTCGACGTCCTTCACGCCCGTGTAGAGCACGACCGGGCGCGACCGCAGCTTGGTCTCCAGTTTCCCCAGTTCGGGCGCGGCGGGGTCGTTGCCGAGTTCGGTGCGGTACTTCTCGCGGAACTCGGCGAAGCGGTCGCGGTCGTGGCCGTACCACTTCCGCAGGTCGGGCGAGGGCGTGAGGTCCTTGGCCCAGTCGTCGAGGTCGAGGCTCTCCTTCTTCACCCCTCGGGGCCACAGGCGGTCGACCAGCACCTTGTAGCCGGTCTTGGGCGGGGAAGCATCGTGGTCGTAGACCCGGATGATGGATGCCTTGTGGGCCATGGCGCCTCCCGGCGTGGAAGATGGGCTGCCCTGCGATGATCGCACCCGACGCGTCACTCCGCCAGTCGCGGCCCGACGAACCGGGTCATCTCGACGGCCCCGTCGGCGCGTCGTCGGCGTCGAAGTGCCGACGGATCTCGTTCGCATAGTTCCGGCCCAACTCGTCGCCATGGGCTGCCAGCCATTCGGTGATCCGGATCTCTCCGGTCGACGGGGCATCGGAATCGGCCATCCCGGCGGCCATGGTCCGGTACTCCTCGGGCGTGAGGACCCGGTCGC
>JBDZVK010000004.1:0-32657 GCA_040255725.1 Actinomycetota bacterium | reverse complement strand
GCTACCGCTCTGCCGCAGGGGCCCCTACATGACAAGCGACACTCCAGAGACAGCGGGTGACGAGCTGCTTCGCTGGGCGAGTGAGGCTGGGGCGGGATCGTGGGAACGACTTCGAGACGCGTGCGCGTACGTCGCTCAGAAGCACTCACTGCGCAGGAGGCCCTGGACACTCGCGTCCGATCTCGCAACACTCGGTCATCTCGACGTGGACTGGAAGACGCGAGCATGGAGCATCGCTCCCCCCGCCTTGAACCTCGTCCCTGGACTTGGCCTTTGCGTCGTCTTGACGGGGAGCCGCCCCCACTATCTCGATCGGCGCTTTGACGAGGCGACCAACGATCAGGACGTCTACCCGTTCGATACCGAGCAGCCGCCGTTGCCGGCCGCTCGGTACGCCAAGTGCGCGTCGGTCGATGTGGCTCGACGGGTCGCCGAGAGGCTCGGCGCGACGCTTGTCGTCGATCCGGCGGCCCGTCTTGTCGACGCGCTCATACCTGTGGACGAGGAGCCCGTCGAGACAGCACCCGAGCCGTCCCTTGAGGACGCGCTCCGTTTCGACGCCGCCACCTTGAAGTGGGACGCCGCTCACGAACGTCGACCGGGGCTCTACCGGATCGACCTGCATGGTCGGCCCGTACACCGGCGTCTCGATGAGTTCGGCTCCTGGTGGGCTACAGACTTGCCCGCGGGACAGTTTCTCGCGTTGAAGTCTCGGGCCGAGCCAGTACTTCGCTGGGACGCGGGCAGCGCGAGCAATCCACCGTGCTTCGAGGTCCGACGAGAGCTGTCCCTGCCTGTCATCGTGGAGCGAGCAGCAACGGTGTCATCGGGGTTGGCTCCGGAGCGCGTAGGAGGGTGGAGGAGGTACCACAACGTCCCTCGCCTTCTCGCCAACCGAATCGGCGTGGCATTGCTCCAGCACGTGGCCACCACCTGAGAGGATCGCACTATGGCAAGTCCAGCCTCGTCGTTCACCCGCCTCCGGGAGGACCTCTTTCGCTACTATGACACTCCCTATCGGCTCCGACTGGGTGGAGTGATGCAGGAGCGTCGAGCGCTCCTCGACCGGGTGGGTGGCGCCTGGCAGCAGCCCTGGGTCGAGGTCCTGCGCGCCTATGCCCTGACCGGCCTCGGAAGCGAAGACGCTTTCCGACGAGCGGGGGCGCCCGATGAACTCCTCGGCTTCGCGAAGTGCGGCCTAATCGACTTCGACGACGTATTCGTCCATCAGATCGACGCCCTGGCGAGCGTGCGGGCGGGTCGGAACACCGCAGTGACGGCCGGGACGGGCTCAGGCAAGACCGAGTCCTTCCTTCTCCCGATCGTGGCCGCGTTATTGGAGGAGTCGACGACGTGGAAGGGAGGTTCGCCCGTCGGCTCCAGTTGGTGGCGGGAAGCCAAGGGACGGTGGTCCGCACAACGAAGCGCAGAGACCGGCCGGCTACCCGGCATTCGGGCGCTGATCCTCTACCCGATGAACGCGCTTGTGGAGGACCAACTCGTGCGCCTACGACGCGCGCTCGACAGCCCGCAAGCAAGGGAGTGCCTTGACTTGCATCGCGGCGGACATCGCTTCTACTTCGGCCGCTACACCGGAAAGACCCCGGTGCCTGGCCGGCCCCAAAACTCGAACGCCCTCCAGCGACTACGCCGTCACCTCAACGAGGTCGAGCGACGGTCGAGGCGGGTTGACGGCGACGATCGCCGGTACCACGTCCCACGCCTCGACGGATCGGAGATGAGGAGCCGATGGGACATGCAGGCCCATCCGCCAGATGTCCTCATCACGAACTACTCGATGCTGAACATAGCGCTCCTGCGATCTGTCGACTCTGGACTGATCGAGCGAACACGGACTTGGCTCGAAACGGACGAGAGCCACGTTTTCCACGTCGTCGTCGATGAGCTCCACATGTACCGGGGAACTTCGGGTACTGAGGTCGCCTACCTCCTCCGGCAACTCCTGCACTTGCTTGGCCTTGAGCCCGACTCCCCTCAGGTCAGGTTCATCGCCACCTCGGCATCACTGGGTGATCAGGAGATCGGCAAGAAGTTTCTCTCCGACTTCTTCGGAGCATCGCCAGAGAGTTTCGACATCCACGAGGGCGAGCTTCGCCCGCTGGCTGTCCCTGAGGACGCTGACCTCTCCGAGTTCGAGGAGCGCTTCGTTGACCTCGCGGCCGCGGAGTCCGTGACGTCAGAGGACGCGGCAAGACTCCTGAGCGAGGCTCGTGCAGAAGATGTCCTGGCAGCAGCCGCTGGTGGAAGGTCCTTGACCCTCACCGATCTCGATGACCGCTTGTTCCCAACCGGACAGGGAGAGGCCGGTGAGATGGTATCGCTGCCGATGCGTGGCCTCCTGCGCTCCATCTCGGCGTCGAGTGAAGACGCCACGAGCGCGCCACCGCGGATTCGCACGCACCTGTTCTTCCGCAACATCGATGGCGTCTGGGCCTGCAGCGACCCTGAGTGCCCTCAGGTCGACGACAGGTTCCGAGACCCAGACCGTACTGTCGGGAAGCTGTGGTCCAAGCCACGCCACCGCTGTGAGTGCGGCGCTCGCGTGCTCCGGCTCATGTACTGCCAGACCTGCGGTGACCTGTTCCTAGGCGGCTTCCTCGCTCCGTCGCTTCAACCTGGTGAACGCCTCCACGACGCCGATCGGTACCTGGTAGCGGAGCTAGGTGACCTCGACAGCCTCCCGGACCAAGTCAGAGAGCGCGAGACCTGTCGTGACTTCACGATCTACTGGCCCCGTCCGGTAGATGACGACGATCTCGCTGCCAAGCGATCGTGGAAGCGCGGCGGGTACACCTTCGAGTTCCGTCCGGCGACCTTCGACCACTTGAGTGGGCGGATCAACGTTACGAGGCAGGGGCAGACCGGATGGACGTTCGAGGTATCCGACAACGGCGTCGACGAGTCCCAGATCGACCGCATCCCACCCCTGCCGATCTTCTGTCCCCAGTGCGGAACGGACTGGGAGATCTTCAAGCAACGCCCGGTCTACGACAGAAGCCGAACCCGGTCATCAATTCGGACCATGGGTACGGGTTATGAGAAGCTCGCCCAGGTCCTGGTTGACAGCCTGGTCCGAGAGCTTCGGGTGGCTGGGGAGCAGGCTCGACGTCTCGTACTCTTCTCTGACAGCAGGCAGGACGCCGCGAAGCTGTCGGCCGGACTAGAGAAGCGCCACTACCAGGACCTGATACGTGAACTCCTTGCGGAGGAACTCGTGACTGGATCGGGTGTCGATGTCGATGGGGCACTGGCGTGGGCCGATGGCGATCGTTCGGACGGTGCACGAGCGGCATGGATGGACATCCAGGCGCGGTTCCCCGATCTCCACGCCGCGCTCAACGCAGTGAGGGATGACGAGCCAGGAGCGCGCGATCGCGTCGTGGATGTCGCAACGTCGTTGCAGCAGGGCCGGACCGTGTCCGAGCTGGCGATGGCCATCGAGATGAGGCTCGTGGCCCTTGGGGTCTCGCCAGCAGGGCCGGATCCCTCTGCGAATCGAGAACCTCCGCGGGAAGAGGACGGTGTTCGGTGGGACGAGTTGTACGAGTGGCCCTCGGGTGCCCGACCCCGCCGCAAAACTGACCAGCCAACGCCTCAGCACGACAGACTTCGCCGCCGCATCGATCAGGCGTTGCTCCGCGAGTGCCTACTCAACGTCTTCTCGGGGAATGGCCGTGACTTGGAGAGCCTCGCTCTCGCCAAGCCCACGATCGTCGTTGACCTGGGAACCGCCCCGGCTGGTATGGACGAGGCGACCTTCGCCGAGGTGGTGCGCTCCAGCGTCCGCATCCTTGGTGACGATCGTCGACTGCAGGGGGTGAAGAACGAGACCGACTCGCCCCCAGCGAACGTTCGCCGCTACTGGAAAAAGGTGGCTGAACTCCATGACGTCCCCGCTGACGGTCTTGGTGCTGCCGTCCAGTCCGCATGGGGTTCCGCTGTCTTATTCCACGTCGTGCAACCCGCCCTCCTCCGCCTCGGCCCTCCTGGGGACTCGCATTGGGAGTGCCCGAGCTGCGCTCGCCGCCACCTCGACCGGGCTGCCGGCGTTTGCACGTCGTGCACTACCCCTCTCAGCGATACCCCCATTGAAGCCCGGCGACCTGAAGACGACTACTACGCTTATCAAGCAAACCTCGGCGACGGCGGCTTCAGGCTCCACGCGGAGGAACTCACCGGGCAGACCGACGACGAGGACGCTACACGTCGACAGGCCCGGTTCCAGGACATCTTCATCGACGATGAGAGCGAGCTGGTCGATGGCGTTGACCTACTCAGCGTCACCACCACCATGGAGGCGGGCGTCGACATCGGTTCGCTCCGTGCAGTCGTCATGTCGAACATGCCACCGATGCGCTTCAATTATCAGCAGCGGGTCGGACGCGCGGGTCGGCGACGCGATCCGTTCTCGTTCGCCCTAACGGTGTGCCGCGACCGCACCCACGACGAGTACTACTTCCACCACCCCGATCGCATCACGAACGATCCGCCGCCTTCCCCCTACATTGATCTCAGCCGCAAGGAGATCCTCCGACGGTCGCTCGCTGCTGCCGTGCTCCGTGATGCATTCCGAGCACTCAAGGGCGAGCGACCTGACTTCGATCTTGGCCAGTCGGTGCACGGAGAGTTCGGGACGATCAATTCTTGGCCGGCGGTCAAATCTGATATCGCCCGCCTGGTCGCAGCAGGAGCGGGAGGGACCGAGCGACTCCTCGACGCGCTGCTGAAACGGGCACGTCAAGACCTCGTCGCCGATCGTTCAGACCTGCTCAACTGGGCCACCGCCGCGGGTCCCGATTCGATCGTTGCCGATGTCGATGCCGCCATCGCCGTCGCGAGTACTCACGATGAGCTGAGCCAGCACCTCGCTGAGCGCGGAGTCCTGCCCATGTTTGGATTCCCAACGCGAGTGCGCGACATGTTCTTGCGCCATCCGAAGCGCCCATACCCGTGGCCCCCGGGAGGCACCGTCGACCGCCAACTGGAGCTCGCCGTGATCGACTTCGCACCGAGTTCGGAGACCGTCCGAGACAAGCAAGTCCACACGGCCGTCGGCTTGGCCGCGTACCGACCGGCGGGGTCACGTGTCGTCGCGGATGACCCATTGAGCAGATCGCTGGAGATCACGCTCTGCCGGCGGTGCGGAACGGCCCGCCGTCGAGACGGCGTGGTACCAGTCGCTTGCGACGAGTGCTCTGCTGCGGCACCGGAGTTCGGAGGGTTCTCGCTCGCTGAACCCACGGGATTCCGGTCTGCCTTCCGCTCCGAGGACTTCGAGGGCGCCTTCACGCGAAGCTCCCGGGCCACCACACCTCGCATCGCTCCGGACTTGGAGAGCATGCGCTCTGTCGATGCCGGTAGCGCACGAGCCTTCAGCGGCCGGGGAGACATCTTCATCGTGAATGACAACGGCGGCCGCCTCTATCGGTTCGCCCCCGACAGCGCCCGAGACTCGTGGCTCTCGGTCGATCTATGGAAAGACCAAGACGCGCGAAAGCGGCTTTATCCATGGATCGTCGGGAGCGAGTTGCAATTGGACCAGCAATGGGAAGGGGCGATCGGGATGGTCAAGCAGACCGACGCCTTGCTCGTCGGTCGCTCCGGAACGGTCCCGGGCTTGGACCTTCGACCTTACGATCCGGGCCGCCGCGGTGCCTGGTACTCGCTGGGATTTCTCCTCCGAGCGGAGGCGACTCGTCAGCTCGATATCGGAACGGCTGAACTCACCGTGGGCTACTCGGTCCGACACCTCGACGACCAGACCCACGTCGAGGTGTTCCTCGCTGATGCGCTCGAGAACGGAGCCGGGTACTGCACGCGCCTGGGGGTTCCAGACCAGCTCGAAGCGCTACTCAAGGGAGCCGACCGGTTCGCATTGGACCTGGCGAAGCCACCGCACGATGAGTGTGACTCCTCCTGTCCAGACTGCTTGCGTGACTTCACGAACCTCGTCTTTCATCCTCTCCTGGACTGGCGGCTCGGCCGCGACCTCCTCGACCTCATCCTCGACCGGCCGCTAGACACCAACCGATGGGCCGACGATGAGCGCATACTCGCTGAGGCGTTCGCCGAAGACTTCTACGGCGATGCCATCAGATTGGACGGCGGTGCATGGGCCATTGATGGCGACGATGGCCTCGTCGTCGTTCGGCATCCTTTCGAGGCTCCAGTCGATGGCTCCGACCCGGAAGCTCTCCACCTCACGGATCGCATGGATCGAGCGCTCATCGAGGCCGAAGATCGCGGGGCTGGGCGGCCAATCCGATTCGTAAGCTCCTTCGACCTTCAGCGCCGCCCAGGCTGGGTCATCGCTCGATCGGGCTGACGGATGCCTCCGCTTCCGGCGTCGAGACCAATCGAGGTCGCGTCCCCCTCGCTCCTCAGCCGTCTCCTCGGCTGCCCGCTGCGAGTCGCCTTCGAGCAGGCAGGAACTCACGCTGGAGGCCAGCGCCCGCGTCCCTCTCCATGGGCCTTGCTCGGAACCGCCATCCATCGGACGATTGAGCTGTGCTTCGGCGACCCACCGGCGGAACTCGAAGACGCGTGGGAACAGGCCTGTGATGAATTGGCCGCCCGAGATGGCGACCCCCGCGCGGCACCGAGCGCTCGGCGCTCCCTACTGAGGCTGCGGCGTCGTCTGCCGGAGCTGCGCGCTTACGTCGATGGTCGAGACCCCGCCTCAGTGCTCACCGAGCACCGTCTGACGAGCCCGGATGGAAGGATTGCAGGTGTTGTTGATCTCCTTGTCCTTGGAGAGCGGCCGACGGTCATCGACCACAAGACGGGCGTCGTACTCGATGAAGGTACGGCATCGACCCAGTATGCTCGCCAGCTCGCCCTGTATGCGTGGTTGGTAAGCACAGAGCAGGGAGTCGAGGTCAACGACGCCGCATTGTTTTCGCTCCGCAATGGGCTGATTGAAGTGGACGTGTCCGATCCGGTACGACGGCCGCTCATCGAGGAAGCGTTCGATGCCCTGCTCGCGTACAACGACCTGGCTCCGGGGGAGCAACCCGCTACTCCGTCCGTGGAGGCCTGCGGCACCTGCCGGTTCGTCGGCCGCTGCGACCCGGCGTGGAAGGCGCTCGCTGGAGGTGAAGTGGAGCGCCTCGGGTGGGGCGAGTCGATTCGGGGCGAGGTAACTCTCCCGGTCATCTTCGCTGCTGGCGGCCGCAGTGCTGTTCAGGTGCACGTTGACGTTGGGACAGTTGGTGGTGTCGCGACCGTCACCGATGTTCCCGCTGACCTTGGGGATGGCCTCCAGGAGGGCGCGGAGGTGGCCCTGTGGGGCCTTGCTCTTCGTTCAGAGGACCCCGTTACACTCACCTGGCGCGACGGGAGCAGCGGTATCGAGGCCCTGCTGTGACTCGCCTGCCACTTCAGTTGGATCGCGGCTTGGGCCCCGCCCCTGTACCGGGATGATCCGGATGATCACCAACCAGGTCGAGGAACCGGTCCGGGACATCGGCGACCGGTGAAGCCGCTGGAATCGTCTTCCTTCGGCTGATCCGCAGCATGAGTGGCTCGCTAGTAGAGGCGATGCCGAGAGTGGCGCGGATCGCTCGTCCTATGACTTCCGCGAGCAATGGAGGCGTGGCGTTTCCGATCTGACGGATTTGCTCACGACGGGTCCCTTCGGCGTACCAGTCGGATGGGAACGACTGAAGGCGCAACGCCTCCTCAGGAGTCAGCGGTCGATTGTCCCAGTGGAAAGGACCGACAGATGGGCCGGGTTGAGCTGGCAGCGTCCAGGACGGTTGATCTTTCGCCAGCTTCAACAGGAAGGACCAATAGCGGGTTCGGTAGCCGAACAGAGGCTTCCCTCCACCGTGGGACGTGTGCCAAATATAGTTGGAACCTTCGGGGATGCTTGGAAGAAGCGCTGCCCATTTCCCGATGGCAGGAGCAGGCTCGGCGACCTTGACATCATGGAGCGCGTCCCACGCCCGAGTCGGCGCCTTCCGGTGCGTGGGCTCCGGCCAGATCATCTCCTCGCCGTCACGAAAGGCCGTTATAATCGCGCGTCGGCGTCGCTGGGGAACCCCGAAGTCGGCTGCATCCAGGATGGCCGTGCTTACCTTGTAGGAGGTTGAGCAGCGTCGATTGATGGCATCAAACTCACTCGCAATTCGTGCTGCAACAGAGTGCGGTCCCGCAACAAAACCTTGAACGTTCTCCATCAAAACGACCCTTGGCAGGAACGTCTCAGCAAGTCGGAAAAACGACAGCAGTGGCTTCGCTCGTTCGTCCGCAAAGCCGCTCCACGCATGGTCGCTCCACATCGCTGCCTTCGAGTACGGTTGACATGGCGGTGCGCCAGAGAGAACCGCGAGTTCGCGAACCTTGAGGCCGAGGTCAATAGGCATCACCGAGTCGGCCACGCCTTCGATCGCCGGTGGGTCAAGAAGCATCCAACGCTCTCGGTTTCGCTTTAGCGACCGGCGCGCAATCGGATCGTGTTCAATACAGCCGACGATCTCAAAGCCGGCAGCTTCTAAACCAAGATCCATCCCTCCTAGCCCGGAGAATGCCGACAGCGCTTTAGACGGTTCTCTGCTCATCTGCCCGCAATTACACGGTGGATTTTAGCCGTCCTATGAGGCCTCCGGCACTCCGACAGATCGAACACGAGCGCGAGTCTACGACAGACCCCGCCGAGGATTGATCCCGCGTCGGACATCGAAGTCGGTGGCGACCGGGGCCGTGACGCCCTGGAAAAGCTGAAGAACGTCGTCACCCGCAAAGCCGCGCAATGGCAGCCCGCGTCACCGGACGAGTCGTTCGAGATCGTGCGCCGCCGTCTGTTCGACCCGACCCCCGAAGGCAACGCCCGGATCCGTGACGGGGTCATCCGGGCGTTCTCGGAGATGTACCACGACCAGGCCCGGGTGTTTCCCTCCGGGGTCGGCGAGGCCGAGTACCGGCGGCGGATGGAACTGTCGTATCCGATCCACTCCGAGTTGTTCGACCGGCTGTTCGGCGACTGGTCCGCGCTCGACAAGTTCCAACGCACCCGCGGGGTGCTGCGGCTCATGGCGATCGCCATCTCCCAGCTCTGGCAGCGCGGCGACCAGTCGCTGTTGATCATGCCCGGCAACCTGCCCATGGACTCGGGTGCGCTCGTGTCCGAGATGAAGAAGTACCTCGAAGAAGGCTGGGACCCGGTCATCAAATCCGACGTGGACGGCGAGAACGCCTTGCCGCTGCGGATCGACAAGGACAACAAACACTTCGGACGAATCTCGGCATGCCGACGGGCCGCCCGCACCGTGTACATGGGATCGGCCCCCTATGCCGATGAGGGCCGTGGGGTCGACATCAAGCGGGTCGTGTTGGGTTCGGTGCAGCCCGGCGAGCCGACCGGCCAGTTCGCCGACGCTTTGAAGCGCCTGTCGGACGAGGCGACGCATCTCTATGTGGACGGGGCGCAGTACCGGTTCTCGCTGCAACCCAACGCCACCCGACTGGCGGCGGACCGCGCCGCATCGAACTACACCGACCACGATGCTGATGACGAGGTGCGTGCCCGCCTGGCTGCGCAGCGCGGCCGGGGTGCGTTCACCACCGTGCAGGTCTTCGCCGCCGGACCCGGCGACGTGCCCGACGAGGACGACGGTGTCCGGCTGGTGATCCTCACGCCCGAGGTCACCCACGACCGGAACTCTTCCGACTCTGACGCGGTTTCGCTGGCTGCGTCGATCCTGAACCAGCGCGACGCCGGGCCACGACTGAACCGCAACCTGTTGGTGTTCGTTGCTGCCGCAGCGAACCGGTTGGCCGACCTGCGGGCCGCTTCGAGGCTGTATCTGGCGTGGCAGTCGATCCTGGACGAGTCCGACGCGCTGAATCTGACGCCCGCGAATCAGAAGCTCGCTCGGACGCAGATCACCAAGGTGTCCCAGCAGGTCGACGCGCTGATCGCCGAGACGTTCACGATGGCACTCACCCCTGCTCAGGAACCCGGCACCGCTGAGATCACCTGGGCAACCACCAAGGTCGGCACCACCGGCGACATCGGCGACCGGGTCTCCAAGAAACTCGCCACCGAAGAGAAGCTCATCGGTGTGTACGGCGGGGTGCGCGTGAAGATGGACATCGACCGGTACGCGTTGTGGTCGGAGCGTGGCGACCTGGCCGTCGGCGACCTGTGGAACGGCTACGCCCGCTACCCCCACATGCCCCGATTGGCCTCGTTCGACGTGCTGCGTGGTGCGATCAGCGACGGAACGTCCAGCCTCGACTGGGCCGCCGAAACCTTCGCCTACGCCGAAGCGTGGGACGGCGACACCTGGGTAGGCATCCACACCGGCGAACACGTCACCCCCGTGGTGAGCGGGTTGTTGGTCGAGCCATCAGCCGTCCCCAAACCCGCTGCGGGCGACGGAAGCGGTGACGGCGGCGCCGACGGCTCAGGCGGTGGCCACGGCGGCGTCAACGGCGCAGGCTCCGGACGTGACGGAACAGCCGGCTCAGGTGAGGCTGGGTCCGGACGAGGTTCGCGCGCGGGTGCCGGGGCAACCCTCGCCGGAGGTGCAGCTGGCGCCGGTACACCCGGCACCGCCGGGAGCCCGGGCGACGCGCCCGCGGGCGCGTCCGGAGCCGGGACGGGCAAGACCCAGTTCTACGCCCAGTTCACCCTCGACTCGGTGCGAGCGATCAAGCAACTGAGCGAGATCCTCGAACACGTCACCCAACGTCTCGGCCCCGACATCCAGCTTGACCTGGAGATCCGAGCTACCAACCCCGACGGCTACGACGACGCCACCGTCCGCATCGTCTCCGAAAACGCCACCAACCTCAACGCCCACTCCACCGAATTCGAATGACTACGACGCCAGGTGGTGAGGAGTCCCCACACGTCCGTGCAATGGACGCGCTCGCCGAGCTGGGGCCGGGCGACACGAGCGGAAGCGAGACGTTCGCCCGATACATCTACCAGTGCAAAGTCGGAGTTCAGCGCTGGCTCAAGACGCTCGATCTCGGTGCCGACGCCTTCATCTTATGCGAGTTCGTCGACGACATCACCACGTCGACCAGCACCGAGCTCTGTTTCGCACAGGTGAAGACGCGTGACAGGGGCTCCTGGACCCAAGCGAAGGTCCTTGAAGACGGCGGTGGAATCGATGCCCTCGTCCGCTCGTACAAGCTCGCGAAGGCGGCCGGTGTCGCTGTCTCCACTCGACTCGAGCTCATTCTCGAGGGACCAGAAGGGACACGGCCCGAGACGCGCACGTTCTTCGCTACCCCTTCCAAAGCCACGAACGACCAGAAGAAGAAGCTAAGGGCACTCGGTCTGGCAGCCGGCGACATCGCTGACTTCCTCGGCCGGCTGACAATCTCCCCGCAGTATTACTCCCGCGCTTCCATTGACGCTGTCACCCACCGGCTCTTGATGAAGCTCGTTCCTGGTCACACCTCGGTCATTGAGGACGTCTACGACAAGCTCCTCGCACGCGTGATCGCTGCTCATCTGGGATCGGTGGCTTCTGCAGACCCGGAGCATCCGTTGGCTCTTCAGCCGCGCCCAGGCACTGAGGAGCAGGAGACCGTTGTGGAACACCTGTTGTCCAGGGCGGAGCTCCTCTCGATCCTTCCACCCGTACCTATCTTCGCGGCAGAGCAGCGTCGCCTTCTCGAAGCGGCAAACGGCGGAGCGTTGGCCATGACCGATCTGGAGTGGAAACTCAGAGTCGCCGGCGCTGAGGAAAAGACGATCACCAGAGCGCAGAAACGTCGGTCAGTCACAGCCATCCGGCTAGCGGAACGTGCGACGCTCGATGGCGACGTCGACGACGAGCTCGTCGCTCTCGAGGACAGAGCGCTCGAACACGCTGACGCCGTGACCGCTGACGTCGTCGGGTCTTCCGCCGGAAGCGCACAAGCGGGACGGCCGGCCGAAGTCATCTACGGCAGGCTCGTCCAACAGACGGGCCTGCTTGGAGCGTTGGACAGCGACTGCGTGCTCGACGAGGATGGTGGGCTCGTACTCGGCCTAGTGTGTGAGCTGTCGGATCGGTGCCTGTTCGAGTGGCGGTCGGCATGACCGATCGATTGACAAAGTTCCGGTCCCTGCCGGAATCCGAAGGACGCGTGCTCCTGCTCATCAACGCGTTCAGCGGAAAAGTCGAAAAACCGAGGCAACTCGAGGGGCGCCTCAAACTCGCGAAGCTGGACTTCCTCGTTCGCTACCCGAAGTACCTCGCGCGTGTGCTCGCAAACCGAAACGTCTCGGCGAAGATCGTTGCGTCGGTCGTGCTTGAACCGACACCACTGCAAGACAAAATGATTCGCTACCGATACGGTCCGCGGGACCCGTCCTATTATGCGGTTCTCGGCAGCCTCATCGGTCGGGGGCTCGTCGAGCCCATCCCGTTCAAACATGGTATCGGTTACCGAGTGACCGATCGCGGGCGGGGTCTCGTCGGATCCATCCTGGATGACGAGACCTGGGAAGCGGTGAACCATCGAGCGATCCTGGTCAGACGGCACCTCGACCTAAGCGGCTCCACACTCAAGAACCTGCTGTACGAGGCGATTCCTGAGATGACCAACGCCAACTGGCACGCAGCCGTCGACTGACCGAAGAAGGGACCGACGTGCACGAAATTCGACTTCACCGCATCGACCTTGTCGGCGGCAATCGCACCATCGACTTCGCTGGTGCCTTCTCGGTCATCAGCGGATCCATCACCACGGGCAAGACAACCGTCGTCAGACTCATTCGGGCGCTGCTTGGTCGCGTACCTGAACACCTCCCGCCCGAGACAAGCTCAGTCCGATCCGTCCACGGGCGAGTGTCGTTCGGCGAAAGCATGTGGGAGATCGATCGACCTCTCGTCACTACAAAGACCGCAATGGTCTCGCTGAGTCGCCGGGGGCCTGGCGACGACGGGGAGCCAGAACGGATTATCGACACGCTCCGGCTTCCAGCAGAGCGCCCCACCGCGACGGATCCGGAGACGTACATCGAGTGGCTACTCGATCGCCTTGCCATTCCCGCAGTCGCAGTCCCCAGGGCGCGCACTCAGGCAACGAGCGAAGCGTCGCCGGTCACGATCAATGACTGGCTGCTCTACTGCATCGTTCGCGACGACGAGATCGACACCACGGTGTTCGGGCATCGAGACCCGTACAAGGACAGGAAGCGGCGGGCCGTGTTCGAACTGAACTACGGGATCTACGACACAGAAACCGCCGCCCTCCAAGCACGACTTCGTAGCGTCGAGCTTCGCCTCGAAGACCTCGACAGATCGAACGAGGCCGTTCGGATGTTTCTGAAGGACACCCCGTTCGCCAGCCTCGACGACATCGATGAGCAAGTTGCACTGACCAAAAGAATGATCGTGGATCTTGACACGAGGGTCAAGACAGCAGCGGTTGAGGGACTTGAGCAAACGCAGAGTCAGGTGCTTCGCGACACGGTCGCGAGGCTCGAAGATGCCCTGGCATCGGCAACGGCTACTGAACGCGCGGCCTCCCGAAACCTTCTGGAGTTGAACGAACTCCATCAGACCCTCATGACTCAGTCCGATCGGCTCACGCGGGCGATCGTTGCAGATGAGTGGCTCGTCGATTTTGACTTCGTGGTATGCCCCCGATGTGGCACCGGAGTTGAGGCGTCACGCTCAGCGGATGGACACTGCTACCTCTGCCTGCAAGAGCCGCAGCAGGGGAACCACCGTGATGAGCTCGTCGCGGAACAGGAGCGGATCGCCAGCCAGATTGTAGAGACCCAGTCGCTCATCGAACTTCGGCGAGACGAGCTTGCCGCGTTGAAGGCCGAATGCGATCAGATTCGGGACGAGACATCCTCCGCCAACGCGGAACTTGATCGCCGCACCGCCGAATTCGTCTCACAGCGATCAGAGGCGATGGTCATCGCTGCGCAGCAGCGAGCAACTCTTGAAGGCCGCATCGAGCAGCTCGGAGAGTATCGTCAGCTGCTCGCCCGGTACGCCGACTCTGAAGGGCACTTCGTCGCCCTCGAGGAAAAGCGGGCCGACTTGATGGACGCCCTCGCTCAGCATGAACGACTGAGCGATCGGTCCGAACAACTGCTGACCGATCTAGAAGCTCGATTCGTGGACTACCTGCAAAGGCTTCACGTATCACTGTCGGATCTGCCACTTACCGCCGCCATCAATAGAACGAGCTATTTGCCCGAAGTAAGCGGCCGACCATTCGACGAACTCTCCAGCCAGGGTCTCACGGTCCTGGTTAACGTCGCGCACGCGCTCGCTCATCACACAGTATCCTTAGACCATAACCTCCCATTGCCCTCGCTGCTTGTACTGGATGGCCTATCAAACAACGTGGGAAGCGAAGGATTTGACTTAGCTCGGCGAGATGACACCTACAAGCTTCTCCTGGAGGAAACCAAGGAGTACGCCGGGCGTCTACAGGTCATCGCTCTCGATAACGACGTGCCAGCCTTCGCGGCCGACGCAGTCGTCGCGACGCTTACACCCGACGACCGTCTAATCCGTCTTCCACATCGAACCGATGGAGAACGATCTGATGACGAAACGTATGAACCATATGGCGGCTGACTCTCAGTGACGATCCCAACGGCTCGCATCACATCCGATTACTACGACTGAGCAGCACCCTTGAAAATATCTCCGGCAAGGCTCAAGCCAAATAAGAGCCCTTCTGCCTTGGTCAACCGCCACGGTTCCAGCCCGCAAACAAGAACTCAAAGGCTCCCGTATCGCTAGGTAGTCTCTGCTACTGCCCGCGCACACAACTGACAAGGTTCAAGCCCCATATCCTGCGCGGTACGAACCAATACGGGTACAGACTCAGCCCCCGCACGCTTACATCCGTACTCGTGATATCGTTTGCTATTCTTGGAAATGGTTGCGTCAAGCGATGTAAGTCTTGTTCGTGTGAATTCATCAAGAGATGCGTAAATTGTTGCCAGTTTCCGTCCGAACTCATCATGCCGGCGCACATAGTAGAAGAGTGGCCATTCGCACAGCTCCACGTAATCCATATGACGGAGGCTAATTGCATTCTCGAGGGCGTCAACAACTTTACCGTCCTCCCGAAGCAATGCCGCCTTCGCTAGTCTGAATACCGGTTCCATTGCTGATACGTCTAACGATTCGACTTCGGCGGCAATCGGCTCAGCAAGTCGATCTCTCGCGATCCAGTTGTTGACCTTGAAGCGAGTTAGGTCAGCCTCCTTCATCTTCAACTTCAATCCGCAGGCCGTCAATTCTTTCGCGAGGACCCATTTCCTATCTAGTAGCGACTGATAAGACTCATCACTTAGCCTACTCAGTGACAGATCGGCAAACTCATTATCCAGCCTTACAATTGCTACGAGACTAGCGACAAGTCCAACCAATAGAAGTGAGTCAAGCGAGTCTCTTAAATATTGATCGTCTATCGTGACGACTGACCCGAGTTCATTCGGGGCGCTGCCCTGAGGCGCATTAATTTGATAGCGCCTCGAGACCCGACTTCCATTATGAACCGCAATATGACGACGTTGAAAGATCTCTACGAATTTGTCTACGTCATCGACTATCTCCTCCAAACCAAAACCTACATTCCTCTTCAACCAATCGAACCAGCCCGCTGTAGACTTGAACATCAATGAGTCAACACGTGCTCCGATAGCTGACTGACGCGCGTCATCTATAGATTCAAAGCTCTCAAGTTCCACGAGCGTAAACTCCTTCTCACCTGTCGCCAGTGCGGTCGGTCGAGCATTGTAGAAATAGCGGGCAATCTCAGATACGAGAACTTCGAAGCTTCCAACGGCCGAGGCCAATAGCGCCGATGATAGTATTTGGGTACGCTTTGATCTACGACTGACCATTTGCAGGATAAAATAGAGTGGAATTGCTTTTTGGGGTGGGAGGTCATGTTCGTCGGCTCGACCGAGGAAATCATCAACGTCTTCAAGGTTGAGCTGCGTGTTACTCGATAGCTGAGGGTCCAGCTGCGCTAGTTCTCGGCGCGCAAACTCCAGTTGCCCACTAGTGAGATTAAGGTCGTGGGGCCCCGTAGGAAGTGCGGCTTCGAGCGAGTCAAGGCGTTCCACTCTTGGCCCAAGCTCCGCAATAATCTCCTCAAGTGCGACGAGTGAATCACGGAACTCGTTCAGTGGCCGAGCGGATAGGCGTTCAGGTCCGTGACCAGCGGTTTTTCCAGTCGATGAGTTTCGCGGTGAGCAGGAATACGATGGCGAGTTGGAACTGTGCGAGGCGCCGGATCTGGTCTCGGTCGGTGTTCCGGCGGAGCTGCCCGAAGTTCGACAGCCACGAGTTGGTGCGTTCAACTGGCCATCGCAGGCCCATCGGCAGCTTCGGTGTCGGACTCTTGGCCGCCCCACGCGGTCGTTTCCTCGCGATGATCGCGTCGGTCAGCCCGCGGGCATCGAGCCGGTCGCGGGTGGCTTTCGAGTCATAACCGCGATCCAACCAGATCGTCTCGGTGTCGAGCAGCAGACCGCGCCTCGCGGCGTCGTCCAGAGTGGGTTCGAGCAGGATCGAATCGTTCCGGTTCGCACCCGCGAGTGCCAGCCCATACGGAACACCGTTCTCGTCGACGAGGATCGACCACTTGTGGCCGAGTTTGCCGCGATCGGTCGGGTTCGGTCCGGTTCCCCCACCTCCAGCAGGGGATTTGTGCAACGAACCGTCCACCGACACGTCGGCGAGAGCCAGCCCGATGATCCGGTCGTAACCCGCGAGTGCCTCGTCGATCAACCGGTCGAACACCCCTGCTGCGATCCATTCGTCACGGCGGGCACGAGCGGTGGTATCGGACACCTCCCGGTCACACAGGAACTCCGCGTCAACCCAGGCGCACCCGGTCACCAGACGCACCAGGATCATCTTGAAACAAGCTTTCGCCGATGCCCGGGGCCGATGGCAACCCAACGGGTGCGTCTCCACGGGTTCAGGAATCAGCCCTTCGACTGCTGCCCACACCGCATCCATCACTTCAGGGTCGAACGCGCGCATGATAGAGGGGACCTCCACTGGTCGTTGTTTGTCGTGTTCACCCCGTAATCAAAATCGGGTCGACCCCGACGACTGGTGGATGGTCACCACAAACGCGACAAAACCCCAGGTCAAACACCCTTTTTCCTAGCCGCGCGGCCTCTCAACGCTGTAAATAGATGAAGAACGCGCGGTGGTGGTTCCACAGTGTCGCGTTGCTTCAGATCATCATCTTGCATGAATACCTCCGTGAGCGTTCATTGAGGGGCTTCTGATTCTTTACGATGTCGAATTGTCTCGATTGACCTGGTTCGATTTCGACTCCGGGGCTAGCGCTCCCCATTTGCTGCGATTTCAAGATATTTTGGGTAGATGCCGTGAGCGTTAGATCGACGGTCTATTTGTACGACTGTAATCGTCGAACACCCTCCATCGCGCGGATGGCTTCGAGCACCGCTACCGCGCCGTCCTTCGACAATGACCTATTGCCGTCCGGCCGGCGGCTCAGCATCACACACGACGGGCATCCCTTCTCACACGGGCACGTCACCACAACCTCGTACGCGAGGTCCACGAGGTCACCGAATCGCTTCGCCGCTGCTCCCGACAGGCCGATCCCGCCGCCGAAGCTGTCGTACAGGAACAACGACGAGCCCGCCGAGGCACTGTCGAGGTCGTACGGGTCGCACGCGACCAGGGCCGGAGCGACACTCAGGAACAGGTGCTCGAGGGCCCGCATCGAATCGTCACGATGGTGATCGCCGAACAGACCCTCGCCAATGCGCACGTACATGCCGTCGGTGACGAACTCGACCGGCGGCCAGCCGCGCTCGACCTGGCGGCTCTGTTCTGCGCCCGAAAAGTGCTGCTCCTTGTAGGAGAACACCTGCCGGTTGATTGCAAGCTCGCCGTAGCCGATCACCGAGCTCCCAAGATGCACCGGTTCGAGCTGATCGCTGACGACCTCCACGTGGTCGACCGACATGCCCCTCGTCAGGTACTGGACGTTCACCGGCCCCTCGCAGTAGATCTCACTGGCCTTCTGGTCGAAGCCGGTCACTCGGTAGAGCTGACCTTCAGGACCGCTCCAGATCGCGGGCACGAATGCATCCCGCGGTGCCGTCCCCTCGTCCAATGTCCCGATGGGTTTGAAGTCCTTCCCCGTCTGGTGCAGGACGGTGTACGTCTTGGACGACACGGCATTACGAAGCGCGGCTCGGTGCGGCTCCCCTTCCCAGGGCACCCGCCAATACGCAACCCCTTTTCGTTCGACTTCGGGGGCGCCGGTCGCGTCGGCCAGCCACGCATGGACCGCCGCCTCACCGAAGTACTCAGCATCCTCGAAGGCAATACCGTCTGCTTCCTCCTGTGCAGGCGCAAGCCCGTACCGTCGAACGACTTCGGGCGCCTCAGGATTCACGACCACCGATTCGGGCGGCGCATCGAGCAATGCCTGAAGCGCGTCCGGGTCACGGGCCAAGTACTGCTGCAGCGGATCGTCACCGACGATCAACACCGCCAAGCCCTCGCCCGTGCGGCCCGCGCGGCCGATTCGCTGTCGGAAAGAAGAGATCTGACCCGGGTAGCCCACGAGGATCGCGATCGACAGATCCGAAATATCGATACCGAGCTCGAGGGCGTTCGTTGAGGTGATCGCGAGTGTCGACCCGTCACGCAACTTGCCCTCGGCCTCGACACGGTCATCGGCCAGGAACGTCGCCGCATACGGAGCAACACTTGCCACGAGGTCATCTCGGTGGAGTTCACCCAGCATCGACTTCGTGCGTTGCGCCAACTGGAAGACCGCGTTCCGGCTCCGGCAGAACGCGATCGACCTGACCGGAGGGTGCCCCTGACCGGCCAAGGCTCCTTTGGCGAGCAGATCAATCGCAATGGTCTGCGGGGCGATGCGCCCGGACAGATCGTCGATCGGATCTTCAGGCGATTCCTGCTCACTACCGGAAGCCGCGCGCTTGGTCTTCAGGGCCTTGGTCGCCGGGTCATCCGCGACCCGAGACGGTGGATTGCAGACCAACAACACTCGTCGGCGTCGATGTGAGGCGTCGTCGTCGACGAGCACGAACGGCGACAGACCGGTGAGATTCTCTGCCAGTTCGACCGGGTTCCCGATCGTCGCTGAGGCGGCGAGGAACTGTGGCACCGAATCGAAGCGGGCACATGCCCGGCGCAGCCGACGAATCACGTTCCCCACGCCACTCCCGAACACCCCCTGATAGGTGTGCAATTCATCCAGCACCACGAATTGCAGGCCATGGAGGATCCTGCGCCAGGACGTGCCGTCCTTGTAGCTCCGGTTCATGTTCCCGAGGATCGCTGCGTGCAAGGAGTCGGGTGTCGTGATGATGATGCGACCGGCGCGCCGGACCTCGGACCGCTCGTGATCCTGCGTAGATCCGTCATGACGCGCCACCCGGATCGGCGTCGACGCGTCAGCAACCCTCAAGTCGAACGACGTCGCGTTCACCCATGGATCCGACACGACGCCGAAGCGCTCGAGCGCCGCCATCTGGTCATTCGCCAAGGCCCGGAGGGGGAACACAAACAACGCTGTCGCCTCGGGGTTCCGCAGCAGGCGATCCAGCACCGGAAGGGTGAATCCGAGCGACTTGCCACTCCCAGCAGAGGTCGCCTGAACGACATGACCCCCGTCCAATGCTGCCTGGGTGGCTTCGGCCTGATGAACGAACAGTCGGTCGCGCTTGGTTCGACGGAGCGACTCGAGCAGATCCGGATGGAGGTCGGCCGGGATGTCGGCAAACCTCGGGAGACGTTCGGGCAGATCGAGCCTCGTCCATGCCGCTGCTGGCCGAAGGGCCATCAACTCGACCGCCGCGGCATCGGCATCGAACTCGTCCGGCGACACGAAGGCGACACGATCATCGACGAGTCCCAGCTCAGCGAGGTCCGCATCAACTGGTTTGTCGCACCTCGCGCAGAAGATGCCGGGCTCACGAGCATCAGACCCACCCCACTCCGTCGGCTTCAGCCCTGACGACAGCTGCGTGACCTGCCGCGCATCACCACGCGGTGAAACCTGAACGAACGCCTCGAGATTCCTGCAGTCCCAACACGCGATCATCTCGAATCAGACCTCCATCAATGATTCGGCAAAGTCACGGAGTTCCCCGGCATGGGCCTCTCGGAGTCTGGTCAACGCCTTCTTTTCGATCTGCCGGATCCGCTCCCGGGTGACGCCGAATCGATGGCCGATCTGTTCAAGGGTTTCCGCCCGTTGTCCCGGAGTCAGCCCATAGCGCCGCAGCAAGACTTCGCACTCACGCTCCGGCAACTTGGCAATGACCGCGAGGATCTCATGACGCACCATCCGGTCTTCCATCACCCGTTCCGGCCGGGCGAACTCGTCATCGGCGACGAAGTCTCCGACTGAGACCGAGCGGTTCCCGATCAGCTTGTCCAGTGAGAGCGTCGGACGACCCATCGATCGGAGTCGGGTGACCGTTGCAACTGGAAGGTCACAATGGCGTGCGATCTCTCCATCATCGACGGTCTTCCCCTTGCGCTTCATCGTCCACTCGGCGGTACGGATGCGCCGCAAGTCGTCCCTGACATGCATCGGCAAACGTATCGTCGATGCTCTGTTCGCGACCGCACGCTGAAGACTCTGTCGTATCCACCAGGTCGCGTACGTCGAGAACTTCAGCCCCCGCGCGTACTCCCACTTCGCGACCGCTCGAGCGAGTCCGACATAGCCTTCCTGCACGAGATCCTCGAATTCGAGAGCGGGAGTCGTACGCTGCCGGAGTTCGGTGGCAATGCTGACCACGAGTCGAATGTTGTGGAGTGCCAGTTCTGACTCAGCACGCTTGCCGTCGGCAACGCGGCGCTCAAAATCACGCCGCGCTCGACCATCAAAGATTCCTGCGCCTTCCTCCAGCGCCGATGCCGCGAGCCGTCCCGCGTCGATGCGCATTCCGAGTGCTTGTTCCTCTTCGAAGGTGAGAACCCGGTGAGTGGTCTTCCGCATGAACTCGCCGAATCCATCGGCGTGCCATCCGCCTTGATCCGTTCCGTCGACGCCCTCCCGTGAATCCTGATCCCCGTCGATGGCGTCGACGATCTCGATACCCAACTCGTCGAGCGCCTCCCGGAGCTTCCGGTACTCCGCAGCGGGAAGTGCGTTCTCTCGCAACAAGGTCTCGAATTCGGATCGAGGAAACTTCGAACCCCGCGTCAGTGACGTCACCTGCTCCAGCAATACGTCGAGTGGATTCGTGTTCACCCCAGTGCCCCCTTCCAACTCCTCCATTCCTCGACAAACTAGCTGCACCATGTGACATCGAGGTCCGGAGGGGTCCCTGGATCACGCTGTTCGACTCCGACATCCATTCGGCTTTGCGGCTCCCCCACTCGACGGTTGAAATCCACAGGAGGAACCTCAAGCCCACGGGTACTGACCTTGATTTCTGAGGGACGTGGGCCGCTCGACGTGAAATTGCACCGCTGAAATTCAAGCAGCACTTGTCTAGACTTGAATTGTGGACATCGAGATCTTCAGGAACTCGCCCACTGGTCGGCTCGTTCCCGTCACCGTCGACGAAGGCGGCAGCACGGTCGAGCATGCCGCGTTCATTCCCGATCCACTTCCTGCCGACCTGGAGCTGTCGCCCAAGACCTGGGGCGCGGCGATCGACGCGGCCCATCACCTCGGGCGGCTCGATGCCCTGGCAAAGGAACTCCTGCCGAACCCGATACTGATCGCTCGTCCGACCATCCGCCGCGAAGCGGTGAGCACCTCGGCACTCGAAGGCACGTTCGCCCCAGCAGCCGACGTGCTCAGCTCCGACATCGATGCGACCATTCCCCGAAGCGCGGCGATGGTCGAGATCCTCAACTTCATCGACACCACCGAACACGGGATCGATCGCATCGCCACCCTTCCCCTCGGCCGGCGGCTCGCCTGTGAACTCCAAGGCCTTCTCGTCGCCGGCACTCCCAGCGACGACTGGCAAGCCGGCAACGTACGCAGCACCCAGGTCTTCATCGGCCCCTACCACGGGTGCAGCATCAGCGAGGCGCGTTACGTCCCACCACCGCCTGGCCCCGAGCTCGACGAAGGACTGCGCGCCTGGGAACAGTGGATCCACACGGAATCCGACATCCACCCGGTCATACGCGTGGCCGCAGCGCACTATCAGTTCGAAGCTCTGCACCCCTTCACCGACGGCAACGGCAGGATCGGCCGCCTCCTGGCGATCCTGCAACTCATCGACTACGGGCTCCTCAGCGCACCGCTCATCAACCTCTCCCCGTACTTCGAGGCACAATCGGACCGGTACCGCCACCGACTTCGAGAAGTCAGCACGACCGGCGCCACGAACGAATGGGTGACCTACTTCTGCGAAGCGCTCACCGCCCAGGCCCAGCACGCCGAGGCGCGCATCCACGCCCTCCTCGACTGGCGCGACCAGGCACTGGAACGCATCAGAAGCCGACGGATGAGCGGCACCGCCGTCGCCGTCACCGAACGACTCATCGAGTACCCGTCGATCACCGTCAAGCACGTCGCCGCGGCACACGGTGTCAGCAAGCAGGCCGCCAACGTCGCCGTCGCCCGGCTCGTCGACGCAGGCATCCTCAGCGAAGTCACCGGCCGCAACTACAGCCGGGTGTTCCAAGCGCCCGACGTGCTCGAAATCCTCTTCCGACCCGGCCCGACACCGTAAGAGCTGCCGGGCTCTCCGAAACATCGACTCGCCCGGCTCGTCCCGGCCCCACAACCGGCTCCAGCGACCCCGACCCGAGGATGCTCACCCGTCGCCGCCGGCCCGACGCATCGTGCAACCGGCATCGGCACACGGTCGCGGCGGTCCGGCCTCCCGAACACTTCGTGCGGGGCATACCCGCGACGCCCGCCGGGCCGCCCCGAACCCGATGTCACACGTCATCGGTACTCTCGTCGCCATCCAGGACCACCGATCGACGAACAACCGGAAAGCGGCACTTCCTCAAGCCCGGTCACCCCGTCGCGACCGTCTTCATGGACGAGACCGGCTCGGTGTCCGCCGACCGTTATTTCGCCATCGGGTGCCTCAAGCTCCCCGACCCCTCGGTCGTCCTCCGGGAGATCCAACGACTCCGCGACCGGCACAATCGGCACAACGAGGTCAAGTTCACCAAGGTCACCAAACAGAAGCTCGACTTCTACCGTCGGTTCGTCGACTGCATCCTCGCCGACCCTTCGGCAAAGTTCTTCTGCTTCATCGCCGATCGCGCCGGTGATGACCCGGTCACCCGGTTCGGGACTCAGTGGGACGCGTACGCGAAGCTCGCCGAACAACTGGTCCACGGAGTCACTGCGCCCGACGAACTCCTCACGATCCTCGCCGACAACTACTCAACGCCGCAGGATGTGCTGTTCGAACCCACCCTGCGACGCTCGGTGAATCGCCGCATGCACAGGTTGACCGTCACCTCGGTCGTCCGCCTTGATTCGCGGACCTCCGATGGTCTCCAGCTGGTCGACCTCCTCACTTCTGCCATCGCTTTCGAATTCCGAGCGGCGAACGGACTGGCCGGCTCGTATCTCAAGACTGAACTCTCGAATCACGTACGCGACGTACTCGGAGCGGATTCCTGCCTCGACGGATTCCGATCATCACGACATTCGATTGCGATCTACAACCACGGTTCATGGCGACCCTGAGAATCTCCGCGTGCAACCCCAGCACGACTCGCGTACACTGAATGCATCGGGCGTGGACCCTCCGAGGTCTTCAGCTCGGCTCGCGGATCAGCTCATCCTTCGGGATGGGCTGATCCCTTTCGCGTTCGACCGGCGATCTCGATCCGCCTGCATGACCCGGGGGGCTTCTGGTCCAGGGGCCACCACGGGGTGAACCACTGCGCCAGCGGTCACCTCCTCTTCGGGCACGCCCCAACGCCGGCTCACCTAGCGTGTCGCCATGCATGCCCGCATCGATGTAGTCCCATGACCGACCCGGCCGGCGACCCGCCGATCCAGGCGGGCGACACCGGAACCGTGGTGCAGCTCAGCCCGTGCGTCGGCGGGCTCGTGGCCACCTGGACGAGCGAAGGCGGGGCCCAGATCTGGTCCACCCCCGACGCCGACACCCTCCGCCTCGCCCAGGGTCGAGGCCACCTGACGCGCACTCGGCGCGAAGAAGGGCGCTACCGCGAGGTCGCCATGCTCGTCGAAGCCCGCTCGACCCTGATCCTGACCGAACGTTTCGCCCACCGCGGTGCCGACGACCAACCCACCCTCGACGCACAGACCATCCGCCTCGAACCACCCGGCGAACCCACCGCGTCGACGATCGACGACCTCACCAGCCTGCTCACCCAGGCGATCACCACGTGCACCAGCACCGGTGAGTTCCTCGTCGTCGAACTCGGCGGCTGGGACGCACCGGATGAGCCCTACTGCCTGTTCGTCACCGTCGACGAGCCCGACGGTCCGGTCAACGTGATCGAAACCCTGCCCCAACCGCACGGCTCGCAGATCTGGGAACCGCACCTGCGACCCGACGCGGCCACCGCCAACCTGAGCGCGCCCGCCACCCCGGAGACCACCGACGTGATCCCGATGATCATGCTCGACGCGATCCTCCGCTGGAACGTGAGCCCCTGGCAACTCGCCCTCACCTTCGGTACGCGCTGAACCGAAGGCCACACCGCGTTGAGCGACGGACGGCCCGGTCACGTGGAGCGCTCGGATCCGATCCTGGACGGCGCCGTTCGTGATAGATGGCCACCACCACAACCGTGTCGCCGACGACGTCGTCCCTGACCACCTGCGGGAAATCGCCCAGGCCAGCAATCTGCTCGTTCACACAGCCTCGGCCCGATGGACCTGCGCTGCGGAGTTTGGCCACTCGGCCAGTCGGTCGAGGTGAGTGCCGGCGTCGCATCGCTCCGAGCACGGCACTCCGAGTGACATGCGCCATCGAGTACCACGAGTTCGCCCGCGCCGATGCGCCTGCTCGGGCGCTCCGGACATCGCTTCCAGACGCTCCACGACGACTTCGACCGTTGACCGGCGATCCCATGCATGAAGGGAGTCATTGCATGCTTTCCGCAGCGGGTGCCGCAACGGTTCAGTCTTGGCGGCCGGCCGCATCGGTCGGCGTCTGGAACGCACACCTCGGGCCGGGCGCGGCGGCCAGACGCTCATCGAGGGTGGCCAACGGCGCATCGATGAGCTCGGCGGCGGCCACGTACCACGCGTCGTACGCCGTCAGGTCGTGGCGCAACGCCCAGACCCGTGCCGCAACGGGCTCATTGGGAACCAGCTCGACCCGAAGGTCGACCAGGTCGGCGTGGGCGAGCGACGCAATGTCGTCGATGATCGCACCAGTGCCAGCGGCCCGCCGCAGCACGTTGGCGACTTCAACATGCAACAGCTGCGGTGCAACCAGCCTGGAGGTGAGCAGCCCTTCAGCCCAGGTGCTCGCCGGACCGGTCTCGACGAGTGCAGCAACGACTGCTGAAGCCTCGGCCGCCAGGGTCATTGGCGGTCGGCGTCTCGATGTCCGATAATCTTGGAGGCCGGAAGCTTCGTCGCTGTGCGACTTTTGCGTTCGACGATCCGGCTGGCGAGCAGCTCCCGATCGGGACGGCCCGCGAGTTCGATCAGTTGTTTGCGCAGGTACTCCTGCAGCGAACGCCCCGTGCGGGCTGCCCGTGAAGCGAGCTCGTCGCGGACGCCATCAGGAACATCACGCACGGTGATCGATGCCATGCATGCATTTTGGCAGCACAAGCATCGTCACGGATTCGCACCGGCAATGTCGGCGTCGGCGGCGACGATCTCGCACTGCCCCACGTCGCTCGGTCATGGTCGTTGGATATTCGGCCATCAGCGCGACGGCGCTGCCGACACCTTCACCAGGTCGAAGCGTCGCGACCTCAGACCACCCCCACCGTGAATAGCCGGGGCTAACAGCGCCTGCAGCGTACGCGCAGCGGGGGGGAGTGAGGTCACGGGGACGGGTTCGACCCGGTCGCGGCGGGCTCGTAGACCGGTGACCGCTGCCGAACGGACCGCAGCGACGCAGGCCCGCGCCGTTGCCAGGATCCCCTCCGAGACCCTGGGCGCGGAACTCCAGAGCCGAGGCTGGCCCTCATCGAATCCTGAGGTGATGGCTCGATGCTCGTGCCGGGCCGGTGAGCATGTCATTGCACGGTTTTCCTCGTTCACGCGGGGAAAGATGTGCAAAGACGGTGTCGGGGCCCGTAGCGGTCGGCGGTCAGTGTGCGAGCGGACCGTCGAGCGAGGTCGTATCGTCACCTGCCATGCGCTACGGGATCAACGGATCAGGTCGGATGCTCACCCACGGGGTCGCCGGGGTGCTCGACGACATCACCGCCGCCGAGAAGGCAGGGTTCACCAGCTACTGGGTGGCCCAGGTCGGCCTGATCGACGCGCTCGGCCTGCTCGGCGCCCACGGTGACACCGGATCGTCGATGGAGCTTGGCACCGCGGTGATCTCCACCTGGGAACGTCACCCCCACGCCCTCGCCACCCAGGCGCTGACCACCCAGACCCTCGTGGGCGACCGACTCGTCGTCGGCATCGGGCTCAACCACGAACCGATGGTCACCGGGTCGTTGCGCATGGCGTGGCACAAGCCGGTCCGCCACATGATCGACTACCTCACCATCCTCACCGAGCTGCTCGCGACTGGCGCCGCCGACCACCAGGGGGAGGCGTGGTCCTACACCGGTGAGGACCCCAAACCCTCCCCCGGCGTGCCAAAGGTGATGATCGCCGCGCTCGGCGAACAGATGCTGAAGGTCGCCGGCCGTCGGGCCGACGGCACGATCCTGTGGTGCGTCGGCCCCAAGACGATCCGCAGCCACATCGCACCGGTCATCACCGACGCCGCAGCCGCCGCCGACCGGCCCGCCCCGGCGATCGTCGCGTCGCTGCCCGTGTGGGTCACCGACGACGACGCCCCCGCCCGAACGTTTCTCGCCGAGATGCTCGCCAACTACGCCACCCTGCCCAGCTACCGGGCCATGCTCGACCGCGAAGGCGTCCACGGCCTGGGCGACCTGTCGATCGTCGGCAACGAGGAGTTCGTGCGCGACGCACTGGGTGAGATGGCGGCGAGTGGCGCCACCGACTTCACCGCGGTGCCCCTCGGCGGCAACCCCGACGAAGAGGCCCGCACACTGGCCGTACTGCGCGAGACGATGACGGCCGGCTGACCAGACGCCGTCGCCGCGAGGCGCACGCTGCACCGGTTTGAGTCGAGTCCGGCCACCGCGCCTCGAGCTCACGGAACTCGGCGTCGTGGCCCTGCCCAGGGAGGAGATCGTGTTGCTGCCGGATACGGGGCATCGCCGCCAGCTGGGTGTTCTGGTAGCGTATCCCGACCGTTTGAACGACCGCTTGAACGACCAGTGGAAACTCAGGAGGAGTGCGCGATGGGGGCGATCTCGAAGATTCGCAATGTCGGAGTGGTCGGTGCGTCGACCATTGGCCTGCTGCTCGGATCGACGCTGGCGGGCGGCCCTTCGGCCGGCGCCGCACTGCCAGACGGGGCGAGCTTCGGTTTCACCGGAGCAGCGCAAACCTATGTGGTGCCCGACGGGGTCTGTGCGGTCGAGATCGTGGCCTCCGGAGCCCAAGGCGGACAGGGCGACTACGACTCCGACCTAGGGCAGCCGTCGCCGGGTCTGGGAGGCGAGGCGACCTCGACGGTGGCGGTGACACCCGGAGAGACCCTGCAGGTGAATGTCGGGGGTCGAGGCGAAGCCTATGACGCCGGGGCACAGGGCGGCTGGAACGGCGGTGGTGACGGTTCCTCGGGTGACCCCGAGGACATCGCTGCCGGCGGCGGCGGAGGAGCGTCGGATGTCCGTCAGGGTGGAACCGGACTGGACGCACGCGTGATCGTCGGGGGCGGTGGCGGCGGCGCCGGCTACTCCGAGGACGGCCCCGACTCCGGCGTCGGCGGGAACGGTGGAAACCCGGCGACACCCGGAACCGGTGAAGGCGACGGGGGTTCAGAAGGCGGAGGGGCAGCGTCCACGAGTGCCGGTGGAACCGGTGGCGCCGGGGATCCGGCCGGGGGAGACGGCTCGCTCGGAGCCGGTGGCGATGGTGCCGACTTCGATGGCGGCGGAGGCGGAGGTGGCCTCTACGGCGGAGGTGGCGGTGGGGCAGGAAGCTTCGCTGCCGGCGGTGGCGGCGGTGGCGGCTCCAGCCTGGGCGACTCCACGAGTCCCGGCGTGAACGAGGGCGATGGTTCGGTGACGGTCACCCCGGTCGCCGATTGCGCCGAGCCGACGACGACCACTGCTGGGCCGACGACGACCATCGCAGCTCCTCCGACCACATCGCACAGCAGCCATGCGGCGAAGCCGGCAAGTCCGGTGGCGGCGAACCCTTCCTACACCGGCTAGCGCCGCGTCAGGGACACGACGCTGGACCTCCGCCCATTCGCCGCGAAGCGGTCGCGTCGAGTTCGCAGTTCCGGCAGAGGGGTCAGCGTCTCAGCCGTACTCTGATGCAGTCGGGGCTTCGGGCGGCGACGGTCGCGTCCGCCTCCGCAGCGTCGTCCAGGGCGCCCGGTCGCCGACCCCGAAACGAGACACGTCGGGGCCGGTCTCGACGATCGTGCCCAGGAACTCGTGGCCGACCGCCACGCCCCCACCCACATCCAGGTCGCTGTCGTAGAAGTGCAGATCCGAACCAGATCGCCGCGGCATCCACCTCGACCACGACCCCGTCGCGCCCCGGCGGCACCGGATCCGGCGCGCTCGCCACCGTGACGCTGCCCGGACCATCGATCACCACGTGCCGCATCGTGCGGCCCCATTCGTCGAGCGGCCACAGCGAAGCCGGCCGCGCAGAGCTCGACCATGCCCCACGACGACACCGCGGTGATCGGCCCGCATCGCGGCACGGATCGCCGTAGCCTCACCCCGATGAAGATCCCGCAGCTGCGCTACCGCGACCAACGCATCGCCGTGTTCGGCGAATCGGGCAGCGGCAAGACCGTGCTGTTGTCGTCGTTCTACGGCTCGGCCCAGGAACCCGCCGTGCTGGGCCGCAGTCCCTTCCGGATCACCGCGGAGGACCCAGGCCAGGGCAACCGGTTGAACAAGTACTACCTCGGCATGAAGAACGAGGCCGCCTGGCCCGAAGCGACCCGCTTCCGGCCCGAGACCTACACCTTCTCGGTGACCATGGCCACCCCGGCCGACGCGAAGCGCAAACGACAGCAACCCTTCGACGCGCTCCGGCTCACCTGGTTCGACTACCCCGGTGAATGGTTCGAACAGAACACCGCCGGGTACACCGAAGCCACCTCCAAGGCCGAGACGTTCGAGAACCTGCTGCGCTCGGACATCGCCTTCCTGCTCGTCGACGGTGAACGGCTGCGCCGGCACGCCGGCGAAGAAGCCAAGTACCTCAAGTCGCTGCTCCACAACTACCGGACCGGTCTGCTCGCCCTGCAACACCGCCTCACCAGCACCGGTGCACCCCTCGACCGCTTCCCCCGCATCTGGATCCTCGCGCTCACCAAGACCGACCTGATGGGCGACCTCGACGTCTACGGTTTCCGGGACCTCGTCATCGAAAACGCGGCAGACGACCTGGACGAGCTGCGCAAACAGATCGGCGCGTTCGTCGGCGACGCCGACGCGCTCTCCGTCGGCGAGGACTTCCTGCTGGTGTCGTCCGCGCACTTCGAACCCGACCGCATCGCCGTGGAGCGCCGCGTCGGCGTCGACCTCATCCTGCCCCTCTCGGCGATCCTGCCCTTCGAACGTCACGTGTGGTGGGCACAGAAGAAGCTGCTGCCCGGGCGCATCGCCCAGGACCTGCTCGGGCGGGCCGACACGCTCGCCCACGCGCTGCTCGACGGGCAACGTCGACTGCCGATGATCATCACCAAGAGCGCCAAGCTCAACAAGCTCACCCTGCTGCTCGGCCTGATCAAACCCGAACACATCCAGGCCGCGCTCGACCTCGCCGGCAAACACCTCGAAGACCTCAACAACCGGGCCGTCGCCGACCACGACCACCTGCTCGCCACCCTCACCGGCTTCAAACTGGCTCTGGAACGTGCCGAAGCCGCTGGCGTCCTGCTGCGAAGCCGCCGATGAGCCTGATCTGGGCGACCCGTGGGTACACCTGGGGCTTCACGTTCCTGTGCACCGGCGGCCTCGCCGACCCGCTGCCCACCTATGAACGGTGCTTCCCTTTCGACGCCGACGACCCACCGTCGCTGCGCCGGGTCGGTGACCGAGTGGCGCTACGCCTCGCCGACCCCGAAGGGCGGTGCGACCGCAGCGGCCGGATCATCGTGCACGAGTTCATCGTCGACGGCGACGACGCCGGCCGGCTCGTCGACCTCGACGACGCCCTCGCGCGCATCTGGCCGCGGGTGCGCGACACCTACGCCGCGGTCTGGGATCTCCCGGATCCGCCCGAACCCCCGGGGAGCTGACCAGTACCAGCGAGGTGTTCGGCCGTTTCCTGCCCGCCGACGCCGTTGGCATCGTGCTTCAGGCCCGTCAGCGACGCGGCGCGGCCAACCGACGCTCGAGGCCGCCCACGACCTGACCCTCGAGCTCACCCAGGTCGAACGCGTCCGGGTCGCTGAGCACCTGATAGCCGATCCCCCGCACCAACGCGACAACCGCGGCCGCCTCGGCGTCCGCGTCGATCGTCGGGTCGATCTCACCGGCGTCGATCCCCTGGGTGATGTAGGCCGCGATCATCCCCCGCAGCCGGCGGTGGTACGCGGCCAACGCCGGACGCAACTCCGGAGTGGCGCCCAGTGACTCGCCGAGCAGCACGTACAGCGCCCGGGTCATGGGCCACGGGTCGGCGAGGCTGCGCAGGAACACCGACACGCACCGGGTCAGACCCGCCAGCCCCGCCGCATCACCGACGAGACGGTGGATCACCTGCTCGCTGAAGCGGTCGCCGAAGGCCACCACCAACGCTTCGAGCATCGCCGTCTTCGAACCGAACAGGTAGTGGGGATGCGAATGGCTGCACCCGGCCAACGCGGCGATGTCGGCGAAGCTCGTCCTGGACGAACCCCGCTCGGCGATCAGCGTGGCCGCGGCGTCCAGCAACGCCCGCTCGGACCCCTCCCGCCGTTCGCGTTGGGTACGGCGCGGTGTCTGCGCACCTCGACCGGTCGCCACACCATCACGGTATCCATCGGTCGTCGCGGGTCTCGGCACGGTGCAAAAAGATACTAGACAGCTATCTAGGAAGTCAGTAGATTGAGATCGGCCCGGGAAGGCCGAGGAGGCCCGGCCCGGCGCGGACGACAGGGGAAACGAGGAGCCACCATGAGGACCACACACGACCACCGACCCGCGACTCGCACCCGACGACCACGCCAGTGGCGTGCCACCGGCGCCTGTGTGGTCGCGCTGCTGCTCGCGGCGCCGCTGCTCGCCGGATGCGACCCGGACACACCCCTGCCACCCCTCGGCAGCGACGCGCCCGCCTCCGACACCGGCGCCGTGGTCACCGCGCAGGACTGGGTCGACGCCACCACCCTCGACCTCACCATCACCTCGCCATCGACCGAACACGCCACCGCAAAGGTGCGGCTGCTGCTCCCGCCCGGTTGGTCGGCCGACGCGTCTCGCACCTGGCCCACGCTGTACCTGCTCCACGGCGGCTTCGACGACTACACCTCGTGGTACTCCAAGACCGACGTCGCCTCACTCGCCGCGGACGAGGACGTGATCGTCGTCCTGCCAGACACGAGCTGGTGCAGCGCCTATTCGGACTGGTGGAACTACGGCAACGGCGGCCGACCGAAGTGGGAGACCTTCCTCACCACCGAGATCCCCCAGATCCTCAGCCGGGGCTACCGGGCGAACACCACCCGCGCCGTCGCCGGCAACTCCATGGGTGGACTCGGCGCAATGAAGCTCGCCGCAAACCACGCGTCGCTCTACGTCGCCGCCGCGTCGTTCAGCGGCGACGTCGACCCGCTGCACCAGTACGCCGGCGGCACCGGCGTGTCGACCCCGGGTCTGGCCTGCGCCGCGGACTGGAAGCGGGTCTGGGGCGACCCGGCGGTTCCCGCGCAACGGGCCATCTGGGAACGCAACGACCCGTGGAACCAGGCTGCCAAGCTCGCCGGGTTGTCGCTGTACCTGTCATCGGGCGGCCAGGGCGACGCCGTGGAAGCCCAGGTCGACAAGGAGACCAAGGGGCTCGCCACCAAGCTCGACTCGCTCGGCATCCCCGTCACGACCCACTTCTACGACGGTGGGCACAACTGGACGGCCTGGAACGACGAACTCCACCGGGCCTGGCCGCAGCTGATGGGCGCCCTCGGCCTCTGACCGTCGCCGACGACGATCACTGCGTCTCGACCCGTCCTCGACGTCGGGCCCGGCCGACCCGCTCGGGGACCGGACCCGGCGTCACCGCGTCGAAGGGTCGGCCGCGTGCCGAAGGACCGGCCCCGCCGCGCCGACCTTTCGTTCAGCGGCGCGGCGCGGTGAACCGGATGTCGAGCGAGCGCAGATAGGTCTGCAGCCCGGCATCCTGCACGGGAAACAGATGCGCGGGCGCACCCGACTCGTTGACGTGCGCGTGCCACAGCCCCGGCGGGGTCACGAACGCACCGCCCGGCTCCCAGTCGACCCGCGTCGGGTCGATGATCTCACCGTGCTCGTCGA
>JBDZVK010000165.1:0-6483 GCA_040255725.1 Actinomycetota bacterium | reverse complement strand
GCACTACTCGGTCGACCTCGCCGTCGCCGCCATGGCCTCAGCCGGCTGAACGCTGCCCGGCTGCACGCTGTGCGTCGTCGAAGAGGTCCTGGAGGACCCCGTGGAGCACCTCGGTCTGCTCCCGCACCGCCCGACGCGGCACCCGTCCCTTGTCGTTCTTCTCCGGCGCCGGCAGCGGGGCGCCGATGGTGAGTACGACCTGGCGGGGCCGGACGAACTTCGCACCCTTGGGCATGGCCGCCTCCGACCCGCCGATACCCACGGGCACGATGGGCGCCCCCGTGCGGGCCTGCACGTAGGCCGGGCCGTCGAAGAGCTCCTGCACGTCCGGACCCGACTGGCGGGTCCCCTCGGGAAAGATCACCAGCGACTCCCCTGCCCGGAGCACCGCGATGCACGCGCTCAGCGCCTCCCGATCGGGGGTGCCACGATGTACGGGGATCGCTCCCAGCGCGGTCCACAACCGCCCCCAGGCGCCCTTCCAGAGGGTGTCCTTGGCGAGGTAGCGCATGCGGGGCAGTCCCACGCCGACGCACGAGACGACCAGGCCGAAGTCGAGGTTCGAACGGTGGACCGGAGCGAGGATGAACGGCTCGCCGGTCGGCAGATGGTGGCGGCCTTCGACCCGGATCCGGAACAGCAGCTTCGCCAGACCGACCAGCAGCAGCGACGCGAACCAGTACAGGCCCTTGCGGAACGGGGTCGGTGGCGCCGCAGGGTCCTCGTCGACGTGGACCCGCTGCGCGGCCACGGTCAGATCGTCGTCGCTCACCGCAGCGACTCCAGGATCCCTTCGACGATCGCGTCGACGTCGCGGTCGGAGGTGTCGACGACGGTTGCGTCGTCCGCGACGGTGAGCGGGCTCGCGGCCCGTGACGAGTCGGTGGCGTCGCGTTCGGCGATCTCGGCGGCGACCGCCGCGGTGTCGGCCTCGCCACGCTCCCCGGCCCGCCTTGCCGCACGCACCTCGGGCCTGGCCGTCAGGTAGAGCTTGAGGGTCGCGTCGGGGAACACCACGGTGGCGATGTCCCGACCCTCGACGACGCCGCCGCCGTGGTCGGCGACCCAGGCTCGCTGGCGCGCCACGAGCGCTCGGCGCACCCCGGGGATCTTCGCCACGGCGGAGACCGCGCGCGAGGTCTCGGTCGAGCGGATCGCCACGGTCACGTCCGTGCCGTCCGCCCAGACCCGAGAGCCCTCCAGGCGCAGGTCGATCGATTCGGCCAGCGGTGTCACGGCGTCGGCATCGGTGACGTCGATGCCCTTTTCCAGGGCGGCGACCGTGACCGCCCGGTACATCGCCCCGGTGTCGAGGTAGCCGAGCCCCAGGCGCGCGGCCAGGGCCCGGGCCACGGTGGACTTGCCCGATCCCGCCGGTCCGTCGATCGCGATCACCGTCGTGGTCCTGGTCATGGCGTGCCAAGGCTAGCGAGATCGGCGAAGTAGCCGGGGTACGTCTTCGACACGACCTCGGGGTCCGCGATCCCGATCCCCGGGGTCACCAGGCCCAACAACGCGAAGCTCATCGCCATGCGATGGTCATCGTGGGTCTCCACGGTGCCGGGGCGGACCTCACCGGGCACGATCGTGAAGCCGTCGTCGGTCTCCGCGGCCTCGACACCGAGGCGCTGCAGCTCACGCACCACTGCGGTGATCCGGTCGGTCTCGTGGCCGCGGATGAGCGCCACACCCCGCACCCGGGTCGGCGACGACGCGCGCACGGCGACCGCGGCCAACGTCTGGGCGGTGTCGGGGTGGTCGTTGAGATCGATGTCGATCCCGCGCAGCGGGCCGCCGGTCACGACGGTCGCATCCGCGAGGCGTTCGACGGTGGCGCCCATGCGTTCCAGCACGGCGAAGAACGCCATGTCGCCCTGACGGGCCGACGTGCCGAGCCCGTCGATGCGGACCCGACCCCCGGTGATCGCCGCAGCCGCGGCGAAATAGGTCGCCGCCGTCGCGTCGGGTTCGACGTCGTAGTCCCGCCCGCGCACACCGCCCGGTGCGACCACGAATCGTCCCGGCGACGGCTCGTCGACGGTGGCGCCGAAGTCGGCGAGGGTGCCGAGTGTGAGGTCGACGAAGGGACGGGCGGCGATGGCGGCACCCGCTTCGACGGTCAGGCCGCCGCCCAGGCTCGGACCGACGAGCAGCAGCGCGCTGAGGAACTGACTGGAGGCCGCCGCGTCGACGGTCACGGTGCCGCCGTGGAGTCCGGCGCCGGTGACCCGGACCGGGAGATGCCCGGGTTCACCCAGTGGCTCGACCGTGGCACCGAGCGCCACAAGCGCGTCGAGCACCGGGCCCATCGGGCGGCGGCGCAACGGTTCGGCACCGTCCACCACGATGGGCACGCCGGTGAGCGCGGCGACCGGAAGGACGAACCGCGACGTCGTCCCCGACAGGTACGCGTCGATCCGGGTGTCGGGTTCGACGGGGCGTGAACGGGGGGCGATCCGCACCTCGGTGCCCTCGGCGTCGATGGCGGCGCCCAGTGACCGCAACGCACCGATCATCGCGTCGATGTCGTCGGCCCGGAGCGCGCCGTGCAACCTCGACGGCCCGTCCGCGAGTGCGGCGAGCACCAGCGCCCGGTTGGTCAGGCTCTTCGACCCGGGCGGCCGCACGACGGCGTCGGGCGGGCGTGGGAGCGGTTCGACGACGCGAACCGTCACGTCTCGTCCTCGGTCTGGACGAACGCGCGGAACCCCGCGTCGAGGAGTCCCTGGCAGAACCGCTCGGCATCGCTGGTGAGCACCCGCAGTACCAACATGCCACCGGCGTTGCCGTCGAGATCGATCGTGTTCACCGCGGCCAGGTTGACATCGAGATCGGTCGCCAACGCGGCGACGGCACTGACCGACCCCGGTCGGTCCTCGATCAGCACCCGCACCTCGCTGTGGGGGCCGGCGTCGCTCGGTCTCGTCGGCAGGTTGCGACGCACCTGCTGGGCGTCGCTCAGCACGCGCAGCAACGCGTCGCCGTCGCGCTGGGCGACGATCGAACGGATCGTGGCCAACTCGTCGCCGAGCTGGTCGAGGACCTCGACGATCGCATCGCGGTTCTGTTCGCACACGCCGGGCCAGATGGCCGGCGATCCGGAAGCGATGCGGGTCATGTCGCCGAAGCCGCCGGCCGCGAGGCGCAGGAGCGCGGCGTGTTCCGAGGAGTGGTCGCCGGTGACCTGCACCAGTGCCGCCGCGGTGAGATGGGGGACGTGGGAGACCACGGCGACGCCCCGATCGTGGTCGGCCGGTGACAGGGTGAGGACCTGGGCGTCGAACGAAGCGACGATGCGCCGGACCGTCGCGAAGGTCGCATCCGCGGTACGCGGACCGGGGCACAGCACCCAGGCCGCGCCTTCGAAGAGATCGGCACGAGCACCGACGAGGCCGAGCGCCTCGGAACCGGCCATCGGGTGGCCGCCGACGAACCGCGGGTCGTCGATCGCCGCGACGATCGTGGACTTCACCCCGCCGACGTCGGTCACCACCGCACGCGGGCACTCCGCGAGCGCGCGACGCGCCTCCTCCACGACCGATCCGACCGGGGTGGCCACCACCACCAGGTCACTGTCGGGGTCGAGGCCCTCGGCGTCGCACGCCCCCGCTTCGACGGCCCGGTCCACCAGGCCCGGTGTCACGTCGGTGCCGCTCACGTGCCAATCGCGGGAACGCAGGGCGAGGCCGACCGATCCACCGATCAGCCCGGTACCGATGACGGTGGCACGACCGCTCATGTGGGCAGGTCGTCGCGGAGGCCGACCGCATCACGCAGGTAGACGTGGTGCAACTCGGCCCGGGACCGTTCGGTCTCCAGGTGGATCATGACCCGGATGCACCGTGGCATCGCACCGGCGACGTCGAGCTCGCGGGCGCAGATCAGCGGCACGTCGCCGAGGCCGAACCGGCGCGCCGACGCGGCCGGGAACTTCGCGTGCAGATCGTCGGTGGCGGTGAAGAGCACGCTGATCAGGTCGTCGTGGTCGAGTTCGTTGCGGTCGGACAGCGTCTCGAGCAACTCGATGACCGCGTCGTCGATCGCTTCGGCGGTGTCGGCGTCGACGGTGGTCGCGCCACGCAGCGCCCGAACATGTCTGGTCACGAGCGCCGATCCTAACGGTCGGGGGTTCTGACCAGTCTCTCCAGGGCACGCCGTTCGTCCCCTTCGAGGGGTCGCCAGTGGCCCGGGGCCAGGCGCGGATCGGCGATGGGGCCGATCCGGGTGCGCACGAGCCGGGTGACCTCGCAGCCGACGGCGGCGACCATCCGGCGGACCTGGCGGTTCCGGCCTTCGTGGATCACGATCCGCAACAGGCCCGGAGCCGGGGTCGACACCTTCGCCGGAGCGGTGGGGCCGTCGTCGAGGTCGACGCCGGTGCGCAGGAGCTGCAGCGCCCGCGGCGTGATCCGGCCCGAGACCTCGGCCAGGTACTCCTTGGGCACCTCGTAGGAGGGATGGGTGAGCCGGTGGGTCAATTCGCCGTTGTTGGTGAGCAGCAACAACCCCTCGGTGTCCATGTCGAGGCGCCCCACCGGGTACACCCTGGGCTCGGCCGGTACGAGCGACACGACGGTGGGGCGGCCGTGGGGATCGGACGCGGTGCTGACCACGCCGGCCGGCTTGTTCAACAGGTAGTGCACCAGGCCGGGTGCGACCGAGACCGGCACGCCGTCGAGTTCGATCCGGGCGTGCTCGGGGTCGACCCGGCGGCCCAGCTCGGCGACCTCGCCGTCGACGGTGACCCGCCCCTCGGCGATGTAGATCTCGCACTGGCGCCGACTCGCGACGCCGGCGGCCGACAGCACCTTCTGGAGGCGTTCGCCGGGTCCTCGCTCAGCCGTCACCGTGCTCGTCACGCTGCTCGTCACCGGCGACGCGCAGGCCGGTCTCCAACGCCTCGACGATGTCGGAGTCGGGGATGAATCCGGCCAGAGGCGGCAACTCGTCGGTCGAGTCGATGCCGAGCTTCGACAGGAACAACTTGGTGGTGCCGTACAGCACCGCCTGGCCCGGCCCCGGATCACGGGCGATCTCCGCGATGTAGCCGCGCCGTTCGAGGGTGCGGACCACCCCGTCGACGTTCACCCCGCGGATCGCCGCGATCTGGGCGCGCGAGACCGGTTGCTTGTAGGCGATGATCGCGAGGGTCTCGAGCGCGGCGGCCGACAGGCGCGCCGAGCGGCCGTGCAACACGAAGCGTTCGATGTAGGGCGCCTCGTCGGGGTGGCTGCGGTACTGGTAGCCACCTGCGACCCGCACGAGCTCGAAGCCGCGCTGCTCGTCGACGTACTCGGCGGCGAGTGCCGCGCAGATCTCGTCGACCCGGTCCGCCGGGATCTCGATGAGTTGTGCGAGGAGCCGGGGCTCGACCGGCTCCTCGGCGACCATGACGACCGCCTCGATCGCGCGTCGGGCCTCGGCGTCGTCGGTCACGACGCTCCTCAACCGTCGTAGGAGTCGACGAGCAGCGACGACACGTCCCATCCGGCATGCCAGTCGAGCGGATCGGTGCCGTCGTCGCCCCGCCAGGTGATCCGGATCTCGCCGAAGATCTCGGTCTGGTCCAGGTCGACCCGGTCTTCCTTGAACAACTCCAGGATCGCGAGGAACCGGACGACGACCTCGAGACGGCTCTCCGACGCGGCGGTCAGCTCCCGGAAACTCAGCCGTCCGGCGCGGCGGAGTTCGTCGGCGATCTCGACGACCGCGTCGGCGACGCTCACCCGGATCGGAGCGACGTGGTGCAGATCGACACGCGGCTCGGGCCGTGGCGTGAGTGCCCGGACCAGGGCGTCGCGGATCTTCGAGGGCGTGACGCCGATCATCGGGTCGGGCGCCAGGTCGAGGAAGTGGTCCTCGGGTCCGGCGACCCGGGGTGCGGAGCGCTCGGCTTCGTCCGCGAGGCGGGCCAGGGACCTGGCCGCGTCCTTGAACGTCTTGCACTCCACCAGCCGGGCCAGCAGCAGGTCACGCTCGGACCAGATCGCGAGCTCCTCGTCGAGGGTGACCGGATCGTCGTCGGGCAGCAGGCGACGGGCCTTGAGCTGCACGAGTGTGGCGGCGATCAGCAGGAACTCGGTGGTCAACTCCAGGTCGGGCCGGTCGAGCGCGTCGACGTACGCGAGGAACTCGTCGACGATCCGGACCATCGAGATCTCGTACAGATCGACCTCTTCACGCAGGATGAGGTGCAACAACACGTCGAAGGGTCCTTCGAACACCTGGGTGGAGACGTCGTAGGCCACGGACGGCATCCTAGCGCCCCCAAGTTGCACCGTTGTGATTCGCGTAGCGTGTCGGGATGTCGCGCGCCCGATCGTACCGGTTCATCGTCTGGATCGCGTTGTCGGCCCTCGCCGTGGGTTGCACCTCCGACGGCGGTCGGGCCGCCGTCACGCGCCCGCCCGCCACCGCGGCGACGACGACCGCCACGGACGGGAGCCCGGGCTGTGGACGGCCGGTGACCTGGCCCGAGATCGG
>JBDZVK010000164.1:0-6540 GCA_040255725.1 Actinomycetota bacterium | reverse complement strand
GCATGCCGGAGCGCACGGCGGGCCTCGGCGTGGACCCGACTCGGATTGCACCCGTGTCGTGCGGCGGCGTCGTCGAGCGCGTGGAGGGCGGTCGTCGGGGCGCCGGTCACCTCCACGCTGCGGCCGATGCCCGGCACGACCAGGTGGACCCGGACCCGCCCGGGTTCGGGTTCGAGCCGCAGCACGGCGCGGCCGTCCACGACGATTCCCAGGTCGTCGGCCGCCGTCGACCGCATCCCGTCTGCGTCTCGTCGCTCCCCCAGGGCCCTCGCGCTCGCCATCGGGCCAGTGAACCAGCATTCGGTTGCCCGAACAACTGTTTGGTGAAGCTGCAGGTCACGGCGGTCGTCGTCGACGTCGAGTGGCCGAACGGCCTGCTCGGTCACGATGGCGACCGCGCGAAAATCCGGCGCGCGATTCCCGGACGGTCTGGAAGGCTCCTTCACATGGCCAAACGACTGATGCAGACCGGGGTGGTGCTGTTCGACGGGTTCGAGTTGCTCGATGTGACCGGCCCGCTGGAGTGCCTGGGCAACCTGCACGAGCAGTTCGCGGTGACCCTCGTCGGGCCGGCCGCCGGAGCGGTCGCCAGCGCGCAGGGCCCGGCGCTGGTCGCGGAGGTCGGGTGGTCCGACGCGCCCGCGGTCGATCTCGTGTTGGTCCCCGGCGGGCAGGGCACCCGCACGCTCGCCGACGACCCGGCGTTCTGTGCCTGGTTGGCCGAGTGGTCGACGGCGGCGTCGGTGGTCGCCTCGGTGTGCACCGGCGCCGGGCTGCTGGCGTCGGCCGGATTGTTGGACGGTTACCGGGCGACGTCGAACAAGCGGGCGTTCGCCTGGGTCGTCGGCCGCAGTGCACAGGTCGAGTGGGTGCCCAAGGCCCGCTGGGTGCACGACCGCGACCGGTGGACCTCGGCCGGTGTGGCCGCGGGCGTCGACATGACCCTCGCCCTCGTCGCGGACCTGCACGGAGACGAACTCGCGAGCGGCCTCGCCGATCGGATCGAGTACGACTGGCACCGCGACGCCGACTGGGATCCGTTCGCCGCGATCGACGGACTCGTCGACCCCTGAGTCGGCAGTGGCACGCCGTTCGACCTCGTGCCGTCGAGGCCGGGTGCGGTAGAGTCGTTCCTTCCCAGCGCCCGTAGCTCAACTGGAGAGAGCATCTGACTACGGATCAGAAGGTTGGGGGTTCGAATCCCTCCGGGCGCGCTGGATCCGCCGGCCCGGTCACGTCGACCGTCGCAAGAGGGGGCTGATCGGGCACGAGTCATGGGGCACGCGACGGCGTCGCCGCATCAGTGCTGGGTCGTCACCGGCAGGTGCGCCGCGGACTCGTCGACGAACAGGGCATCCCACCGGGCGTGCAGGATACGGCGAACCTCGTCGAAAGGGCGCGCCCGGAGGCGCGTCGTGCCCGATGCCGCGCCGGACCCGTCCGCCGAAGCCGATTCGTCGATGGTCACCAGGTCGAGCGCGACGAGCTTGGTGACCGCACCGTGGATGTCGAAGTCGATGTCGATGCCGGCACTGCACTGCAACCACGCCTCGATCTCGGCGTCGAGTTCGGCGACGCTGCGACCATCGGGCGCCGCTGACAGGAAGCGGTAGGCGATCAGCACCTCGGTGACCTCCTGTTGCTCCGCGGCGAACATCAACGCGTGGACGACGTCGGCCCCGTCGCCGATGCTGTGGTGGAACAGGTGCTCGGACAGCACCTTGAGGTACTTCACCCGTCGGTTCTTCAGCTTCGTCCACTGACGAACGAGAAAGCCGCCGAGCGCGGCCAGGCCGCCGAAGAGCGCCACCAGCGCACCCTGGTCGAGGGTCGGCTCGTCGGAGCGCAGCCCGAGCCAGGCGCCGATGAACACGAACACCAGTCCGAGGGTCGTGAGCAGCTTGGTCGTCAACACGACGATGCCCGACGCGACCGCGGGGACGCCCAGCAGGAGCGAGTCGATGGCACGGAACCTCACCTGCACCGACGGAAGGAGCGACTTGATGTCGGCGCGGGGCACGTCGCGGAAGTGCTTCAGGTCGACCTGGTCGGGCATCAGTCCGCGGGCGCCGGCATCGATGCCACGCTCGGCGAACCAGTCGGCGGAGCGGACCTGGGTGTGCAGCGCGAGGCGCGTGTCGACCGTGACGTTGCGGTGTCGTTTCCGCAGGCCGCCCCACGAGCTGACCTCGACCTCTTCGTGGCGGCTGCCGCGCCGGTACACGAGCAGTTCCCGGTAGTCGTCGAGATCGACTTCGAGCCGGAGGGGGATGAGCATCTCGGTCTCCATGGCCCGTTCGACCTCGTCCAACGACATCCGGTGGTAGTTGGAGTCCTCGAGAAGCCGGATGAGGCTGCGACTCAACTCCGCAGCGGCGTCCGATTCGCCGTCGACGGCGACCCGGAACCACAGATCACTCACCGACTTCTCACGGCCGTGGAACTCGAAGTGGTACAGCGCCGCGACCAGCTCGGCGACGTCGTCGAAGGTGTCGGCTTCAGCGTCGGTCGCCCCTCCGTCGACGGGGTCGAGGCGATCGACGATGCGCGTGATCGACAGGGGAAGGAACCGCTGTCTGGCCGGTGCGGTCATGTCGTCAGGATAGGAACCCTCCGGTGACACCCATACGTGACGACCCACCGTCGGAGGTGGGATCCGTCGCGGGAAACGCTACCGTCGAAGATCGTCCCAGTGCTCCTCTCGTCGTGATCATGACCATGTCATCGCCAACTGTCACCGAACCACCGTCCCGCGGGACCGACGCGGAGACGGCCGCGTTGAAGGGGACCCGGTTCGTCATCATCCGCCACGGGCAATCCACGGCCCAGGCCGACGGTTTCATCTCCGGGCACGACACCTGCACCGGCTTGAGTGACCTCGGAAGACGCCAGGCCACGCTGCTCGCCGAACGCCTCGACCACACCGGCGAACTCGGAGACGCCTCGGTCTTCGCGACCAGTCTGCTCGAACGCGCCCAGGAGACCGCGGCGATCATCGCGCCGGCCCTGATCGACGGCGCGACCTTCGAGCCCGAATGCGCCTGGTGCGAGATGCACCCGGGGTCGGTCGAAGGGCTCAAGTGGGCCGAGGCGATCGAGCAGGCCGACCTGTCACGCCTGGACGATCCCGGTGCACGCCGCGCCGAGGGGATGGAGACCTGGACCGAGGTGTTCGACCGCGTCGGCGCCCAGCTTCGCCGGACCGCAGCGGCCAACGCCGGATCGTGTGTCGTCGTGGCCGGCCACGGCGGTACGGTCGGATCGAGCTTCGTCGAGCTGGGCGGGCTCGACCCACGTGCCGCGCTCGACCGGGTGGTGACCGCGATCAACACGTCCATCACCGAATGGCGTCACGACGGTTCGAACTGGAAGCTCCAACGCTTCAACGACGCGGCACACCTGCTCGGCATCGACTGGTGACCCCGCGGGCCGGCCACCGGCCCCGGGTGCTGAGGATTCAGTCGCGCGTGGCGCCGGTCTCTTCGGACCTGCGGATCGAGCGTTCGGCTGCCAGCGAGGTGCTGCGACCTTCACCGAGTCCCTCGACGTGCACGGTGGCTCGACCCGTTTCGAGGTCGACCACGACCGGCGACGTCGTGCGGTGCTCGTGCAGGTCGACGACCGTCTCGTGACTCGGTGGCACGCTCGTCGACACCGGGTTCACCGGAGGGGTCGGGGGAGGAGGAGGGACGTGACCACCGCTCATGGGATCCATCGTAGTACGCGATCATTCGAAGCGGCGCCCATGACGGCATTCGCGGTGCTAGCATGCCCGCGCACTGGAGCCGATCGGGGGTCGGACCAGTCGGGATGTCCTGATGAGGGGGACCAATGGACGATTTTCGGCCGGCACCGCCGCCACGTTCACGCAAGAGATCGGCGGATGGCGACGAATCGACCGCCACGTCGTCTGATCCCGGTGACGAGCTCGCGTCCGACGAGCCTGCCGTGTCGAACACGGGAGCGTCGAGCGAACCACCGGACGTCGAACCATCGGACGGCGAACCATCGGACGGCGTCGAGGCGACGCCCATCGGCGATCTCGGCGAACCGGACCCAATCGACGCGCCCTCGGCCCCGACGCCGCGGCCGGATGTCGACGTCGGGCTCGCGTGGAAACGCGTCGACAAGCGACTGTGGATCGTCGCGGCGGTCGGACTCGTGGTGGTCGTCGCCCTGGCCGTGACCTTGCTCGGCGGAGGCGGCAAACCCCACACCTTGCACGGCACCATCGCGCTGGTGGCTCCCGGCGACATCGTCGGCACCAGCGCCGATTGCCGAGGCAAGAACGAGTTCGCCGACTTCGCTCCCGGAATGGTCGTGACCGTCGACGACGGCACCGGCAAGGTCCTCGGCACGGGCAAGACCCGCAACGTCGAAGCGGCCGACGACGCCGCGTCGGCTGCCGGTTCGACGCCAGGCGTGCGCTGTGTGCTCGCCTTCGAGGTCGACGTCGGAGACGCCGGCGAATACCGGGTCACGATCGGGGAACGCGGCACCCAGACCTATTCGCGGGCCGACCTCGACGCCGACGGCTGGACGGTCGTGTTCAACCTCGCCTGAGCGGGAGCGCGCCGGCGCCGCGGGTCAACCCGGCGCGGCCTCGCCGGTACGGTGCATCCGGGCCTCGAAGAGTCCCGCGTACGAGAACACGAGTTCGTCTCCCTCGAGCCACCGGCGCACCACGATGTCTCCCATGCCCTCGGGGCGCAGCACCAGCACCTCGTCCTCGAACGTCGCGGTCACCGCGATGCGGGTGGCGTGGTCGGCGGCCATCACGTCGTGGACCCCGTGCTCGAGCACGCCGTCGGCGCGGAAGTCGTGCACCACCCCGCCGCCGGTGATCACGATCCGGTCGGCCGCCTGTTCGATCCGTTCCACGTGCTGCCACGCCGGATGATCGGGTGGTGCGGGGTGACCGTCGACCTCGAGGTCCGCCACCCGCCAGATGCCGCGCAGATCCGGCGCGCCCGCGGCCGGCGGGTCGTCGCAACCGGCCAGGATCGGTTCGGGCATCGCTCCGACGTAGCCGCCCGGCGGCGTGTGGGCGACCGGGACGTCGGCTTCGCTGCGCAGGGCCGGGCTCACGGCTCGAGCTCGCTGACGGTGAACAGCCACTGGCTCTCGAGGCCGGCTTCACGGTGTTTGCCGATCGTGGCGGCGATCTCGGGGTCGCCGGCGAGTTCGATGTAGGCCGCGCGAGACGGGTAGCGCATGATCCCGACGAAGCCGAAGTCTTCGCCGCCTTCGCCGATGAGTTGGCCGTCGATCGTGCCGGCCAACACGAACGTGGCGCCGTGGCGTTCGACGAAGGCCTTCATCTCGCGTGAATACAGCATCGTGGCCTCGGCACCCGTGAAGTGCTCGAGGGGCGGATCGGCGCGTTCTTTGAAACGCAGCAGATTGATCATCGTCACGGGGCCGTCGTCGGGGCCGTCGAGAAAGGCCTGGAGTTGGTCGTGGGTCGGATACAGCGCCATGGGTGGTCTCCTCGTCGAAGGGTCAGGAAGCACGCACGCGGTCGGTCGAACCGGCGACGAGCGAGGTGACGACGCGCACCGCGGCGTCGTGGGAGATCTCGCCGCGCACCTCCAGGTCGGCGACGGTCAGCACGGCCGCGGCCATCGCCCAGACCGTGGCGGTGGCCGCGTCGCTCGGGGCGTGTCGGCCCTCGGCGAACCAGCGTCCGAGCACGTGACGACGGAAGCGGGCACGTGCCCGGTCGAGCGTGGCGCCGCCGGTTCCCGTGACGAGCATGCGGGCGATCCGCAGTTCCTCGCGGGGCAGGCTCAGCGCCCGGGAGAACATCGCGACGGCGCGCTCGACCGGGTCGGGTGACGCCGCGATCGTCGTGTCGAACACCGAGGTGTAGTGCTGCACGCGTTCTTCGAGGAACGCCTCGTACAAGGTCGCCTGGTCCGCGAAGTGGTCGTAGACGAGCCGACGGCTCACCCCGGCCTCACGCGCCACTGCCGACATCGTCACCGACTCGATGCCGGTGCGGGGGACCAGACGCAGGGCGGCATCCAGCAGTTGACATCGGCGGTCCGCTTCCTTCAGATACGGCCGCGTCGGCCCGGTCCGGGTTGTCACGGCGCGAACTGTACACCATGTGCAGATTGGGCGGTCGGCGATCGTCCTAGGGATCGGACCCTTCGAGCGTGCGGGCGCGCGCATCGGCCCGCAACGACGTCACGATCGTCACGGCCAGCGTGCCGATGATGATGCCGAGCGACACCGCGATGGGGATGTGGAAGTCGTCGCTGGGAAACGAGAACGCCTCGGCCGTGAACGTCAGCACCAATTTGACGCCGACGAACGCGAGGATCAGGGCGAGGCCGTAGTGCAGGTAGCGGAACCGGTCCTGCATGCCGCCGACGAGGAAGTACAGCGCGCGGAGCCCCAGCATGGCGAAGGTGACCGCGCTGAACACGATGAACACGTCGGTGGTCACGCCGAAGATCGCCGGGATCGAGTCGATCGCGAAGATGATGTCGGTCGCCTCGACCAGGATGAGCACCGCGAACAGCGGCGTGGCCA
>JBDZVK010000163.1:0-6562 GCA_040255725.1 Actinomycetota bacterium | reverse complement strand
CAGGGAACGATCGTTGCCCCGGCGAATTGGGACAACGACTACTTCGGTCTGGCGTTCGGCTACCAGGCGCCCATTGCGGCGCACGGTGATCCGCTGAACCGGCAGAAGATGGTCTTGCTCGCGTGGAAGCAGGGTGACCAGGCCAATTTTCCGCCCTACGGTGGGTTGGCTCGTGAGGGCTTCAGCGTGTCGCAGGTGGACGGGACCTTCCAGCACGGGGCGAGGCCGTTCTGGCAGCAGGCGGACGGCGTCGACGTGTTGGCGAGCCACTACGGGAGCGACGCAGGTTGGGTGGACGGGACGAGCTATCACATCGAGGCGCGCTACACGGCGACGAGTTTGACGATCCGGCTGGATGGTCAGGTGTTCGCGTCGGTGACGGGCTCGTTCGAGCCCGGGCATCTGGCGCTGTTCGACTATTCGCAGGAGGATGTGATCTTCAAGGACTTCTCGATCCGCAAGCTGGGCGGTGGGCCGAGCGTGACGGCCGATGCAGGTCCGGACCAAAGCGCGCCGGAGGGTTCCACGGTGACGTTGGCGGGTTCGGGATCCGCGACGGACGGTACGTCGGGTGGCTCGGAGGCGGTGTCGTACAAGTGGGAGATGGTCTCCGCGGATGGCCCGCCGGTGCAGTTGCCGTCATCGACGTCGCCGACCCCCTCGTTCAGCGTGTTCGACGACGGGACGTACACGTTCCGTCTGACGGCCACGGACGGGGACACGTCGGCGTCGGACGATGTGACGGTCCATGTCGCGAACGCTCCGCCGGTGATCACCGGCCTGGCGGCTGATCCGACCACGTCGGATGGTCTGGCGGAAGCGGCGGTGAGGTTGAGCGATCCGGGCCCGTTCGACACGCACACGGTCGACGTGGATTGGGGCGATGGCACGACGAGCAGCGGGGTGCCGGTGTCGGTGGACGGTTCGGGTTGGGCGTACGCGATCGCGGGCCACCGTTACGCGGCGAACGGCACGTTCACGATCACTGCCGTGGCGCATGACGACGACGGTGGGGTGTCGGCTCCGGTGTCGACGACCGTCGACGTGGGTGGCGCGGGGGCGGGCGAGTTGGCGCCGGGAGCGAGCATCTGGGCGAACGGTTCGGATGGACAAGCGTTGTGGGTGACGGGTTCCAACAACACGTTCACGTCGTTGGCGCATTCGAACGGTGGGATCAAGGTTTCGGGTTCTTCCCACGCCTTCTCGGGTAGCACCGAGTATGCGTCGACGTTGAACGTGACGGGGTCGGGCACGACGTTCGATCCGGCGGCGACCCAGGTCGCGGTGTCGGGGTTCCCGTATGGCTTCGACGCGACAGACTATGCGCCGGGCGGCACGGCAGCGATCGCAGCGGGCAGTGCCTATTTCGACGAGACGTCCGCGTGTCCGGCGCACGGGAACGCCGGTTGGAAGCCGGACAAGCCGTTGGTCTCCGGGGTCTACTGGGTGCCGTGTGCGGTGAAGATCTCAGGGTCGGATGTAGCCGGGCAGGTCACGATCATCGCTTCGGGAGACATCCACCTGTCGGGCTCGGCAGCAGAATTGACACCGTTTGCCGGTGGGCTGGTGTTCGCGTCGACGGCGAGCGGCGACGCGGCGATCCAATTGTCGGGTTCGGACCAGGTCTTGCACGGTTCGGTCATCGCGCCCGACGGCGGGGTGAAGGTGTCGGGCTCGCGCAACACCCTGCAGTGCGGCGTGTTCGCCTCGACGGTGCGCATTTCGGGTTCGAATGACGCTTTCGGTGGCGCAAGTTGCTTCGGTGGTCCACCAGGGAACATGCCAGTATCGATCGCGGCACCGCCAGTGCTGGTGCCGAACTTGTCGGTGGGCTTGTCGGCCGCCAACTCGCAGGTCGCACCGGGTGAATCAGTGGACTTCGACGCACACGTCGTGAACGGGACGTCCGCGCCGGGTGGCGGTGCAACGATCTTCGTCCCCGTCGAACTGGCGGTACTTGCATCGTCGGCGACACCCGTGAACGTGGACGGTGCGACGTTCACCTTGGAGGCTCATGACCCGGCTACCGGCGGATGGTCACTCGTCGCGTCGTCGGACGCGTCGTCGTCCGCCGCGCACTCGGATCTCGCGGGGACGCCGAATGCCGCCGATGGGGTGACCTATCCGACGGGCGGTGACCGCGTGGCCGGCACCACTGTCGATGGCCACGCGTTGGCGTCATGGGCGGGCATTGCGACCATCACGTTGGACACCGCACGAGTCCAGGAGCTGATGGATCCAACCCGGGTCGACGCGCTCCGGGAGCGGGTCGTGTTCGCGACGTCGGGCGGAGCGGTGCGTACGATGAGCCGCTTCTCGGCGGATCCGCTGAACGAGTTGCGCAGTGGTCCTGCCGCTGACGTGTCCGACGTTCGCTTGCATTGGGCAGCTGGTGGCATCGACCCTGTCACCTCGGATTCTTCGAGCGTGCCGGCGTTGGATGACATGCATCCGGGTGCTGTTGTGCCAGTGAGCCTGACGGTTCCCGTTCCCTCCGCGGAGGCAAAGCGTCACGCCGAGTCCGATGACGCCTACCTTGCCCGGCTGGACTCGATGGACGGGTCGACGGTTTTCGCAACGGTCTATGGCACGGGCGTGGCGTCGCCGGGCCCGGTGGTTGCATCGATGCAGCAGGCCTCGGCGACCGTCGCTGTCCCGATCATCCACACATCTGTTGCTTCAGCCGGGCTGGTACCGGCCGGGGACGACGCGACGTGGTCGGTGACGCTGACCAATTCGGGATCGGTTGCCGCAACCGCCGTGCACGTGGTCGCCTCCTCGCCTGATGGAGCGGTGGCGGTCGACCAACCTTCGGGCCCGATCGCTCCAGGGGCATCGGTGGTCGTCCATGCATCGGCCCCCACGACGGGTCCGTCGGGAGTCTTCGATGCGTCATTCGCCGTGTCATGGTCCACTGCGGGCGGCGAGGCCGACGCGTACGGTCCGGTATCGGCTGGTGCACCGGTGCGGTGGGCATCATTCAACGCGCCATTGTCGGTGTCTCAGGTACGCGGCAACTTCTTCGCACTCGACCCGGCCGCGACCTCGTTCACGGCGACGCCGGGCGACCACGCCGCATTCACCCAGCGGTTTCCCAATGTCGCCTTCAACCCACCCACAGGCATGTTCGACTCATCCGTCGACGCGGATCCGTCCACCGTTCCCTTCACCGACGTGACGATCGATGGAGACGGCAACCCGACGGGTGTGATTCCTGCCGTCGACACTTCGGGATCGGGTGCGCAGGCCGGAGTTGGTGATCTGGCGAACTTCCAGGCCGAGCTGACCGGATCGTTGTTCGTCGCGCACGCCGGTGAGCAGACGATTCAGGTGATGGCCGACGATGGATTCATTCTGGGCATCGGCGATGGAGCAGTGCGGACATCGGGCCCTGCAGATTCAGTACCCGCGACGACGCCGTTCGAGTCGTATCCGGTCATGGGAGGTCACAACGCTCCCGGCGACCTCGGCCGCTATGCGATCACGGTGCGCTTCCCGGCACCCGGCGCCTACCATTTCGAGTTGGATTATCTGAACCATCCGGGCACCGCGACGCTGGTGTTGGGTTCCGCGGTCGACGCGGGCTCGCCGAGTGTCTTCACCGTCCCTTCCCAAGCGAACATCTTCGCCTCCGGCCATGCGGCGCCGGTTGCCCCGGGAGGTGGTGCCGGCGCCGGAGTGTTGCCATCGTTGTACCCGATCGATCTGATGCCCGGAAGCTGGGTGACGTTCCCGGGAACCGACGGTGAGACGACGGCGTATGCCGGCTGTGGCGGCCCGCACGCGACCGCGGACGGGGTCACCTATCAGCGCAACACGAACATCCTGCCGTGGGACGGGATTTCGGGCATCGTCGACCCGACGCGCCAACAGTTCCTCACCGGAGTGTTCATCGGACCGGACGAGCCGTCGGGCAACCCGCCTGATGCCGGCGCGCCACCGGCGCCCCCGAGTCTGCATTTCACCGATGCAACCCCGACGCCGGACGGGTATTTCTCCCATGATTTCTCGAGCCTGTCGCCTCAGTTGGGCCAGGTGTTTTTCATCGGTGATGCGAAGACTTCAGAAGGTGTGCTGCAGAAGTTCCGGGTGCCAGAAGGGGCGACCAGGCTCTAACTGGGAATGGCCGACGCGCCGTATTTCCAGGGGCTTCCCGGCTCTTACGGTGACAATTGCGGCCAGTACACGATCACCGGGCAGAACGTGCAGGTGGCGCCGATTCCGCCGATCACCTCTATCGAAGTGGAACCGGCGACGGCCGATGCATCGACCGGGTCTTCGGTTCACTTCACCGGCACGGCGAAGGCAGCCGACGGCAATCCGCTCGCTGGGGTCGTCGTCACAGCGACCGTGTCCGGATCCAATCCGGCGACGCTCACCGCCGTGACCGATACCGCTGGCGTTGCTCGCTTCACCTATCGGGGTGTGTCCTCGGGCGTCGACACGATCCAGGCCGCCGCCGCGATCACCGCCGCGCCCACGGTGTCCAACACCACCACGATCACATGGGCTCCTGCCACCGATGGCGATGACGACACCGAGGGAAACCCTGGTGGTTTGCCGGGCCCGGCACTTGGTTCCTGCAGTCCCGGCGACGGGGCCACCGTGACCGCGCCCACAGCGATCACGTGCACGCTGACCCCGACGGGTGGGACGTCGGTGACGTCTTGGAAGGTCTCGGCCCGCCCGGTGGGTGGCACACCCGACGAGACTCGGGTGTTGGGTTCGGGTTCGGGCACCGCGGTGTCGGTGCCGTTCGATCCGACGGTGTTGGCGAACGGGCAGTGGGCTGTCACCGTTACCTCGACCGGTTCGGACGGGGGACGAGCGTCTGCCGGCGAGGTGGTGATCGTCGATGGCCGGTTGAAGCCCGGTCGGGTCCGGGTGGCCTATGACGATCTGGATGTTCCGGTTGCGGGGATCCCGATCCGGCTCACCCGCACCTATGACACGCTCGATCGGCTGCGTCAGGGTGACTTCGGTCAGGGGTGGTCGTTGGGTCTCGCGAGCTTCCGAGTGCAGACCGGTCGGGCGATCGGCAAGGGCGGCTGGTCGCAGGCCCAGTGTGGGTCGGTGCTTTCGGCGGCGATCATGTGTTTGTCGTCGTCGACGGACCATGTGGTGACGGTGAGATGGCCGGATGGGCGGACCGAGTCGTTCCGGTTCACGCCGAAGCCGTCCCCGCCGGGGTTCACGTTCATGAACGAGGCTGCGTATACGCCGCTGGACGGCGCGACCTCGACGTTGTCTCCGGCGTCAGGCGACGATTTCGTCATGGATGTCGGTTCTCCCGATCTGTATGTGCCGCTTTCGGGTGATCTCTATGAGCCGCACCGGTTCGTGCTCACCGCAAAAGACGGAACCAAGTACCTGGTCGATGCTTCGACCGGGTTGGTCTCGGCGACGACGGTCGATGAGAAGACGCTGACGGTCACCGACGATGGGGTCACTTCATCGGAGGGCCCCGAGGTTTCCTTCACCCGCGACGGCTTGGGACGAATCACCTCGGTGACAGGTCCGGCGGGGGAGACCCGTGGCTACCGCTACGACGCCGATGGGGATCTGGTCGGCTACACGAACGGCCGCGGTCAAACCCAGGCGTTCTCCTATGAGCCTGGTCACTTTCTGGCAGCGGTGCCCGGTGGGGGTGATCAGCCTGCGCGGTCGTTCTCGTTCGACGCGGCTGGTCGCGTGGAGGGGATCACCGACGCGGCGGGGCACACCACGGCAGTGTCGTTCGATCTGGGTGCGCGGACGCGGACGGTCACCTCACCGTCGGGGGTGTTGACGGTCACCGAGCACAATGAGTTGGGGGATCCGATCCGTGAAACCAAAACCGGGGGTGGTCTGTCGGCGGTGACGACCTGGGAGCGCGATTCGGACGGTCGGATCCTTTCTGAAACTGATCCGGATGGTGCGGTCACCTCGAATGCCTTTGACGCGAAGGGAAACCTGGTCTCGACGACCGATCCGGATGGGGTCGCCACGGCTACGAGCTACAACGATCTGGCTGAGCCGGTGGATACGGCCGTGGCCGGCGTGGTGACCGAGCATCGCAGCTACGACGCTCAGGGTCGTCTGCTCACCGATGGGCGGCCCGGGCAGGTGCCGACGAGCTACTCGTGGGCGGGGGGGCATGTCTCCCAGATTACGGCCCCGGATGGGACGGTCACGTCGCTGGGCTATGACGTGAACGGGTTCGTGTCTTCGGTGTCTTCACCTGCGGGGACGGTGGGCCGGATCAATGATGCGTCGGGGCGTACGATCGGGATCGTGTCACCAGCAGGGGCGCGAACCGGGATGCAATACGACGCGGACGGAAACCTCGTTGCGCTCGTGGATGCAGTCAACATCTCTCAGACCTGGGCCTACGATGCGGCCGGCCACGTGACCGCAGCCACCGACAAGAACCAGCATGCCACCAGCTATTCCTATGACGACTCGGGGAATCTGGAGTCGGTGAGAGACCGGAACGGCCAGACCACCACCTACACGTACACTCCTGATGGTCAGGTGGGGTCGGTCACGACGCCTCAAGGTGTCACGACGATCGCATATGACG
>JBDZVK010000162.1:0-6566 GCA_040255725.1 Actinomycetota bacterium | reverse complement strand
CGTCATCCAGTGGAGCTATGGGGAATCGAACCCCAGACCTCTTCCATGCCATGGAGCATTCGGGGGTCCGTGGAGATTCACCAGAGTTCCGTTTCCCCAGGTCAGAAGGGGTGCGAACGGTATGGCGATGTGTATTGGTTCACCACGATACACCGGAAAAGTGTGCCAAAAGTGTGCCACTCGGGGGTGGGTCCGGCCGGATCTCCTCGACGCTCGGGAAACCGGCTCATGCGGATGGGAGCTGGTCGTCGAGGAACTCGGTGAGTTCACGCACCACCTGGGGAGTGACCGGGCCGTCTTCGAGGAGAGAGCGGGACAACGACTTCGGGCCGCTGACCCGAATGCCGTCGATCTGGAACGGCTTCGCGAAGATCCGCCACTCGGCCTCCACGAAACAAAGCGCACCGGTGACCGGGACGTCGAATCCGGATCGTTCGACCACGCTGGTCAGCTTGTCGACCTGGGCGACTGCCGAGGCGATGAGCTTGGTGCGATCACGGCCCGCGACGAACAGACGAGCTTCGGATCGCAGCAGGGGGCCGACGTACTTGCACTCGACGATGCCCTTGTAGAACTTCGCATCGACGATCGTGACCCCGGAGGGGTTGATCACGATGTGGTCGAAGTTCGCGCGTGAGCCGGGCTGCGCGCGGTCGTGCAACGTGAAGACTCCGTGAGGTTCGAGCGCGTCCAACCGGGTGCCCAGCTGTTGTTCGCCTCGAGCGCCCTTGGCCCAGGCCCGTTGATGTTGCGGTTAGTCGACCAGCGACAGCAACAGTCCGCCGATGCGCGGGTGTCGGGTTCGGACCTGCTCCTCCCGTTCGTCGCGTCGACGTTCGTACTCGCGCCTGGTGCTCGCACCCGCGGTTGCGCCAGCCGGGTCAGCGGAGTTTGGATCCTGCGTTGGGTTGGTGGTGACCGGTGCCGTGTTCTCGTGACACGCGAGGCAGGTGACCTTCCGGGCGTCGGCGTCCCAGTGGGCGCGGGTGCCCGCAGCAAGGTGCGCGCCGCAGAGCCGACAGGTGTCGTCTCGTCGCAGCTTCAGTACCCGTGATCCGGCCATCATCCTCCCGGTTCGGCGTGTCGGTCCGATGGCAGTTCTCACAAGGTACCCGCGTGTCGCGGCGTCGACGGTAGGGCGGCCGTGTGGCATCTCCGGTGTGGGTCCGAGGGTATTGATACGTGACCGCACCAGACGGCCGCTGGCTCCGGAACGGGTGATCGGTGTGGGGTGGGCCACCAGCGGCCCCACGTATGTGCCGGGAGCATCGTGCTCCCTGATGACACAGACGGAGGATGACCCGTGAAGGCACTACTGACCACCGATGAGGCCGCGGACGCGCTGGCGCTCAGCCGGACGATGGTGTTCAACCTGATTCGAGCCGGTGAGCTGCGCTCGGTCCGCATCGGGCGAGCGCGACGTGTCCCGGTCGACGCGATCAGCGAGTTCGTGGCTGAACGGCTCGAGGCTCAGGCCGCCGAGGCGTGACGTCAGCCGACGTCGACGTTCGGCACACCTATCCGGCGGCTTTCGAGTTGTGGCGACGCGTCGGTCCCGAAGGGGTCGCCGTCCTCCACGTGTTGCTCGCTGCCGCTGAACCCGGCCCCGAAGGGTTGACCGCGACGGTCAGCCTCCGGGTGATCGCGGACCGGCTCGCGCCCATGTCCAAGGACACCGTCCACCGTCGGCTCCGCGTGTTGCGCACCGCCGGAGTCGTCGACGTGCTCCCCGCGACCGTGTCCACCCGGACCACCCCCACCTACCGGATCCACCTCGACTCGACCGTCGCCACCGTCGCCACCGTCACCCCGCGACCTTCGACGCCCGCGTCCGCCTGACGGTTCCCGTCGGCCGAACCCCGGAGAATCCCATGACACATTCGCTGCATTCACTGTCGCAATACATGCCAGACGGTTGCACACCACGGTGTGGGAGCGGACGGTGACCGTCCGCTGCGTGAAACGCCAGGCCGAAGGCGCCGGCAACTACTACGTCGAAGAACTCGGCACGTACTACCTGGACGGCACCGACGGGGTGCGTCGCTGGCTCGGCCAGGGTGCCGAAGCACTCGGGTTGACCGGTCCGGTCGACGACGAGCAGTTCCTGCGTCTGTGCGAAGGCAACCATCCGGACACCGGAGAGTCGCTGGGGCGCAAGCATCGGGAACGCGACGTCCGGCTCTATGACCTGACGTTCAGCGCACCCAAGTCGGTGTCGGTGCTCATGGCAGTCGCCGGACCCGACGTGGCGCGTGAGGTCCTCGACGCCCACGATGCCGCGGTGACCGCCGTGCAACGGTGGGTCGAGGACCGTGCCACCACCCGTTACCGCTGGCAACGAGAGATCTGCCACGTGGACGTGGACGGGATCGTGGCGATGGCCGTGCAGGAGCACACGAGCCGGGCTCTCGACCCGCAACTCCACACGCACCTGGTCATCCCGAACCGGGTCCTCGCCGCTGATGGCCGCTGGCTGGCGCTCGCCGCCGAGATCATCATGCAGGACCAGCCCAAGCTGTCCGCACTGTACCACGCGACGTTGCAGGCTGAGTTGACTGCACGGCTCGGGCTGCGGTGGGCGGCCGAAGGTGAGATCGCCCACGAGCTCGCGGATGTCCCCCTGGATGTGAATCGGGAGTTCTCGTCACGTACCGCCGCGTACGAGAAACGACTGGATACCAAGATCCAGCGGTTCCGTCGGTCCCAGGAGCGGGAACCGACCGGCAAGGAACGGTGGCGTCTGCAGCGTGAAGCCGCGCTCGAGAGCCGGGGTGCGAAGGTCTCCAACGACGCGGAGACGCTCGCCCAACAGTGGATGGGACGTCTGGTATCACTTGGCGTCGTACCGGATCGCCTCGTTGCCGAGGCGCTCCATCGGGCGGAGCCCACGACCCTGGATGCCGAGACGACCGAGAACGTCATGAGCGATGCGGTCGAAGCGTTGAGCGCACGCCAGTCCACCTGGACCTCGACCGACATCATCCGTGAAGTCGCCAGAGCCTTTCCGACCACGATCGCAGCGGATGCCACGACGACGATCGAGATGATCGAAGCGATCGCGCAGCGGATCGAAGCCGAACGGCTCATCGACATCACCCCGGCACCGTCCCAGGGGATCCCGTGTCGACGTGATGGTCGCCCGATCACCGAAAACCCCAGAACCGACGGTTCACCACCGAAGCGATCCTGGACGAGGAGATCGAACTGGTCCTCCGGGCCGACCGTCGCCTGGAGGGCGGTGGGGAACCCTCCGCCGAGCTGCGTCGACGTGTCGCCGCCACCCATGATGACGCCAGTGACGACCGAGGGCCCTTCGTCCTCGGAGCCGACCAACTCGACGCAGCCGCTGCGGTTGCCGGCACCGTCGGGATCGTCACCGTCGTGGGGCCGGCCGGGACCGGCAAGACCACGGCACTCGCTGCAGCGGTCGAGCAGTTCCGCCAAGACGGCCGGGTCGTATTCGGTGTCGCGCCGTCGGCAACGGCCGCCGCGGTCCTCGAGGCCGAGACCGGGGTCAGTGCCGACACGGTCGACAAGCTGCTGTGCGAACACCACGGGCAAGGCGCCCCGATCTGGGAATACGACCTACCCGCCGAGGCGACCGTGCTGGTGGACGAGGCCGGAATGGTCGCCACCGACAAACTCCGCGCCCTGTTCGCACTCGCGGACGAGAAAGCCTGGCGGCTGGTTCTCGTGGGTGACCCGCGCCAGTTCGCCCCCGTCGGGCGTGGCGGCATGTTCGACGTGCTGTGCGATCGGATAGGCACCCACCTGCTCGGCACCGTCCACCGCTTCACCGAACCCTGGGAACAACACGCGAGCCTGCGGCTGCGCCAGGGGATGAGCGACGTGATCGGCCTCTACGACCACCACGGGCGGATCCATGGTGGTGACCGGGAACGCATGATCGACCAGGTCGTCGACCGCTGGTGGTCGGCGAGAACGGTGGGGGAGTCCGTGTCGATGACCGCCCCGACCCGTGAAGCGGTCACCGCGCTGAACCTCGCCGCACAGTCCCGCCGGATCATGTCCGGTGAACTCCACGAAGCCGCCGAGAAACGACAGGTCCGCGACGTCATGATCCACGCGGGTGACGAGGTCGTCACCCGTCGCAACGATCGGACCAAACGCACGGACACTGGCCAGATGGTCAAGAACCGGGACCGTTGGGTCGTCCGGATCGTCCACGGTGACGGCAGCCTGACCCTCACCGGTGCGACCGGTGTGGTGCGAGTCGACCGCGAGTACGTGGATGAACACGTCGAGCTCGCCTACGCCGAGACCAGCCACGCCAGCCAGGGTCGCACCGTCGACCGGTCGTTGCTCTTCCTCGACGCCCCGACCGACTGTCGAGGGGTGTACGTCCCCATGACCCGTGGACGCCACAGCAACGACGCGTTCGTGGTGGAAGACGAGGACATCGACGCTGTTGACCTGCTGCGCCGATCTGTCGACAGCGACTGGATCGACCGCCCCGCCCTGGTCGTCCAAGCCGAACTGTTCGATCCGGACTCAGTCGCTTCTCAAGAGCGATCGATGGTCAACCCTGAGGATCGGTCGACTGATGGGGGAGGTGCTGGTCGAGACCTCGAGGTGACCCGACCTGATCGTGGTCGGATCATCACCGAGATGCGCCGACTTCACAGCCAACCACCGTCCCGCCCGCGTCCGCAACCGCGCCGCCTCCTGCCAGAGATCAACGCCGGAACACCGTTGCAGCTGCATCGTCACCTCCAGCGTTGAGTCACCTCATGGGTGGGCTTGGCATGGTGGTCTGCGTCTCAGGGTCAGTGAACAAGACGGAGACGCAGAACTTCAACGGCGAGCGGAGCCGTCAATCTCCTCTGTGGCACTCGGGGCAGTAAATCCCGCCCAACTCGTAGAGACAGTCCGGACCGCAATCGTCGTCCGCTCCGAAGTCGTACGGGCAGGTCCGGATGTTGTGGCCTTCATCGCCGCATCCTGAGCACGCCATAGGTCCTCCCAGGTCGCAGACCGCACAAGGTTGAACGGCTGCATCGTGGTGCGTAGGTGATTCACACGAAGTTTACTGCGGGTTGCCAGCCGGTGTCGGCGTTCATACCTGTAGGTGGGTCGTGGTCAGCCCGAAAGCGCGGCAGTCCCGGTCGCTCCTTTGATGGTCCGGCACGATGTCACCGTCAACCAGTACGCTTGAGTCGTGACCAGGGTGAAGATCGCGGAGTCGCGGAGGCACGGCACCACGCCGACGATGATCGTGGGCGCCGACCCGACGCCCAGCCAACGACGCGGTCGTGCAGCGGCCAGGTTCCTCAACCCTGGGCCCTACGACGAGCTCCTGGTAGCGAGGATCCGGAATGAACGTCCCACCATTGCTGATGGACGCCGAATGAATGGTCCTGCCTAAATGTTGCGAGATGTCATCGCAGCCTCGATCCCTGCTGTGGTTGCACTTGTCGTCGTATGGATCGGGGGAAAGCAGACCAGTGAGCGTCAACGGCGTGAGTTCGAAGCGAATGAAGAGAGGTGGGAGCGAGATCGTGAACTGGAACGTCGTCGTTTCGAGCGGGGTGAAAGACGGGCGCTCTACGCGGATTACCTCAACGCCCTTGAGAAGAGCGTTTATCACATCACCCATTGCCTTGGGCATGTGAACCCTGAACATCCGGCCGAGTGCGGTGATGATTTGCTGGCTGCAGTTCATGACTGGATGATCGTGGATCAGGAACTCAATCGGCTTCTCGGCGATGTCTTTCTCATCGGTTCGCTCGATTTCTATTTTATGGCAAGGGATATTCACGATCTGATTATTGAGCTAGGCGTCACATATCCAAGTCAGGAGGCGATGGAATCCTGGTTTCACGGTGAGGATGGAACTCCGCCTGGTCCTGCGCTCGAACATTTTCAGGATCTAAAGCTGCAACTGATGATGACCGCCCGGGACGATGTGAATGGCCGGTCACGTTCGGATGAGGAATATTTTGAGTCTGAGCGATCAAGCGATGGAATGTTGCCAGACCACAGATGAGCGATTCTTGTTGTCTGCCAGCGGACTGCTCCGTCTGGGTCGGATTCGCTCCGACGCGAGCTCGATGAATTAACTCACCGGCAGGCCCGCTCTGATCAGATGGCGAGCGTGACGAGGTGTGCGGTGGCCGCGTCCGCCAGAACCCTTTGAGTCCTCACTCGGTGGGTGAGTGCTGCCTCGAGCGTGTCGCAGAGCATGATCAGCTTGTCCACTTCAGCGACGATTCGCTCCTGCTCCGCCAGAGGCGGGACCGGGATTGGGATGAGGGAGACATCTTTACCGGAGACCTCTTTGAAGGTGGTTCCAGTAACTGCAGCATCGATAGATGGAGCGACCTGCTTCAGGAAAAGATATATATAATTGGACATTGATGAGATGTATGGGACACAGGATTTAAAGCCTTGATTGGTTGCCAGAGGTTGTCCCGCGATCCCAACGTGCCCAATTGGCGCGCGACCCGAGAAGAGCACTGAACCAGTGGGGAGAAGTCGGGCGGAGGAAGTGTGGCTCTACGCGGCTGAGTGTGGTTTGCGGCCTCGGATTCTGCGGACGGGGACGG
>JBDZVK010000161.1:0-6567 GCA_040255725.1 Actinomycetota bacterium | reverse complement strand
CGACCGAACTGGATGCGCTCCTTGGCGTAGTCGACCGACATGTCGAGGGTGCGCTGGGCGCCACCGACCTGTTCGGCGGCGAGAGCGACCGCGGCGAGGTCGAGTACCCGCTCGAGCACCGGCCAGCCTTCGCCGTCGGTGCCGATCAGGGTGGCGGGAGTGGACGAGAACTCGACCTTGGCCTGCTTGCGGGTCTGGTCCATCGTCGACAGCGGGGTGCGCTCGACGCCCGAGGCGTCTGCCGGCACCGCGAACAGCGACACGCCGGCGTCGGTTCGGGCGGCGACGATGAGCAGGTCGGCGGTGTGACCGTCGATCACGTACGACTTGGTGCCGTCGATGGTCCAGCCGTCGCCGGCCTTCGTGGCGGTGGCGGTGACCCCTTCGGCGTCCCAGCGGCCGTTGGGTTCGGTGAGCGCCAGCGTGGCGCGGGTCTCTCCCGAGGCGATACCGGGGAGATGCTCGGCCTTGGCGGCGTCGTCACCGGCGTGCAACAGGGTCTGGGCCGCGAGCACCGCACTCGAGAAGTACGGCGCGCACAACAGGGCGCGGCCCATCTCTTCGAGCACCACGATCAACTCGACGAAGCTGAAGCCCGATCCGCCGTACTCCTCGGGGATCGCGAGCCCCTGCAGGCCGAGTTGCTCGGCCATCTGGGTCCACACCGCAGGGTCGAACCCGTCGGTGGTGTCCATCTGTTCGCGGACCGCGGCCTCGTCGGACTTGTCGTCGAGGAACTGGCGGACGATGCGACGCAGTTCTTCCTGTTCGTCGTTGAAGGCGAAGTTCACGGGTCCCCCTGCGAGGTGTCGATGTCGATGTCGCTTCCGGCCCGGAGGCGTCGGCGTGCCGAGGATTCTGACAGGCGACGGGTCACGGCGACGAGTCGACATGTGTCCACCGGTGCGACACCGGCGGTCGGCGAGGCCTAGCCTGTGCGCGATGGACCGACTGGGGATCAGGGACCTGCGCAACGCCACCGCCGATGCGGTGCGTCGCGCCGGGAGCGGCGAACGGATCGTGATCACCGTCGACGGACGTCCCGTCGCGCAGCTCGGCCCCCTCGAACCTGCCGGCGCCACCGACTGCACCCTCGACGACCTGATCGCCCGGGGAGCGGTGCTCGCCCCGCGCGACGACGAACGACCCGACCCCGAGTTCACCGTCGACCTGTGGGCCGGCAGTCGGATCGACCGGGCGGCCGCGGAGTTGCGTGGCGACCCGGGCCGGCGGGGTCCACGATGAGCATCGCGCTCGACACCACGGCGTTGGTGGCCCGGTACGTGAGCGGTCCCGGTCATGCCGCGGTCCTCGCGGCGATGGCCGACGACCGGGACTGGTGTGCCAGCGCCCTGGCCCTCACCGAGGCGACGGTGCTGATCGAACGTCTCGCCGAACCGGCACAGGTGCGTGGCCTCAGAGGGATGCTGCTCGCCGACTGGGCGCACTTCGCGGCGGTGCCCGTCGACCAGGCGTGCCTCGAGCGAGCGGCCGATCTCGCTCGGGCCCATCCGCTTCGCACGATCGATGCGCTCCACCTGGCCGCCGCGGACCGTCTGCCACGTCCGGTGCGCTACGCGACGCTGGACCCGCACCAGATCCCCGTCGCCGAGTCGCTCGGATTCGAGGTCGTCTCCCCCGTGACCTGACCGCATCTCGACGTGCACCTCGAAGCGCGCGCTCGGCGCACGCTCGGGTCTCGGGGCGTCGGTGACCGTTCTGGATCGGCGGACGAACCCGTTGCGACCCTCGAGTACGGCTCACGGCTCGCCGACGAGAAGCCGACCGAGAGCCTGCATCTGGACGTCGAACAACTCGTCCGCCGCTTCCCCCTCGGTGATCACGCCATGGAGATGACCGAACAGTTCGAAGCTGATGTGCCCGAAGAGCGAGAACCACGCCTGGAACGCCCGGGTCAACACGGCGTCCGGGACCTGCACGCCGGCGCCCGTTCGCAGATCGGCGAAGTCCGCTTTCACCTTTGCGGTGAGCTTCGGCGACCGGCCGGCTTCGATCTGGCCGCCGGCGACGCCGTCGGCCACGATCCGGAGCATGGCCAGCGGTCCTCGTGCCGCGGGATCGACGGTCGTCTCCGGCGCCGCGTAGCCGGGCACCGGGCTGCCGTAGACCAGCGCGTACGCGTGGGGGTGCGCCTTGGCCCAGTCGCGGATCGCACGGGCGAGCGTCGACCAGCGCGTGGGCAGCGACGATCGACGCGTCGCCGCCTCGGCCGCTTCGGCGACCTCGCCGACGGCGTCGTACGCCTCGATGACCAGCGCGGTGAACAGTTCGTCACGGCTCGGGAAGTAGCGGTAGATCGCCGACGATGACATCCCGATCTCGCGGGCGATCGCCCGCAGCGACAACGCCGCCGCACCCTGTTCGGCGAGGTGCCGGTGGGCGACTTCGAGGATGTGCGCGGTCAACTCGACACGGCCTCGCTCACGTGCGGTCCGGGGCGCGGGATGGTCGCTCATGGGACCAGCATGCTGCCAGACGCGTGAGCAGTGCAAGCATTCGAGAGCACCGCTCTTGACAACACCGGGACCGCTGAGGCATGATCTCATTCGAGAGCAGCGCTCTCGTTTCAGATCACCAGTCCACAATCCAGGAGTCAGCATGACCACCACGACCGAAACCCGCTACCTCGCCCCCGACCGCTTCTCGCGTCGGATCATGAACCCGATCGTCGCCGGCCTCGCCCGGGCCGGTATCGGCCTGCGCGGCGCACACGAACTCCGCGTCCGGGGACGCCGCACCGGCGAATGGCGCACCGTGCCGGTCAACCCCCTCACCGTCGACGGTACGACCTACCTGGTCGCCCCGCGCGGCAACACCGAATGGGTGCGCAATCTAAGGGTCGCCGGCACCGGAGAACTGCGACTCGGGCGTCGGACCACCGCCTTCGCGGCCACCGAGGTCACCGACCCGGGCATCGCGGCGCCGCTGCTGCAGGCGTACCTACGCCGTTGGAAGGCCGAGGTCGGCAGGTACTTCGACGACCTCTCCGCGGATTCCCCACTCGACGATTTCGTCGCGGCTGCGCCGTCGTATCCGTTGTTCGCCCTCGACACCGAGGTGGCATCAGCGGCCTGAGGTCGCCCACGGGCCTCGTCGGGCGCCCGGTCGGTCGTCTCATCGAGGGATGCTTGCCGAATGCAGCACGAGAAGCCGGTCCATGTACCCCGTCGGCCCCGGAGTTCGCCTGGGGAGGGCGGCGGGGATGCCCTGGGTAGGGTGAGGGCATGGCCGGCGACACCCTGCACTGGTCCGATGCCCGGGCCGAGATCCACAAGGTGGTGGTGGGCCCCTTCGACAACAACGTGTTCGTGCTGCGATCGAAGCGTACCGGCGACGCCGTGCTCATCGACGCCGCGAACGAACACGAACGGCTCCTCGACCTCGCGCGCGACCTCGGGGTGCGGCGGGTGCTCGAGACGCACGGCCACTGGGACCACATCCAGGCCATCCCCGAGATGCGCGAGGCCGGTTACGACGTGGCGGTGACCCCCGCGGACGCCGACCTGCTGCCCGCCTACGACAGCACCCTCGACGACGACGTCGTGATCGAGGTCGGCGACCTGGCGCTGCACACCATCCACACGCCGGGTCACACCCCCGGGTCGATCTGTTTCCGCCTCGACCACGCGCCCGTCCTGTTCTCGGGCGACACGTTGTTTCCCGGTGGTCCGGGCAACACGTCGCTCGAGGGCGGCGACTTCGACGCCATCATCACCTCGATCGACGAGCGCCTCTTCTCCACGTTGTCCGACGACACGATCGTGATGCCCGGCCACGGACTCGACACCACGATCGGCACCGAGCGGCCCAGCCTCGACGAATGGGTCGCACGCGGCTGGTAGCAGACGTCGACGCCCCGCCGACCGACGGCAGCTCACCCGGATCGGCGGTGGCTCTCAGTGATGGCTGTCGATCGCCGCTTCGACCTTCGGGTCGCTCAGGTGGCGCAGCGCGGTCCGGCCGTAGTCCATGATCGTGGCCACCGGGTCGATCACCCAGCCGCCGCGTTCCCGTGCGACGACGAGATGCACGTCGGTGACGCCGAAGTCGGCGAGACTCAGTCCAGAATCGCCGAGCTCGTCGTCGAGGCAGGTCTTGCCCGACTCGTCGTCGGCCCACTCGACCGCCGGGGAATGCTTCGAGGAATACGTCACGCAGTGACCGTCCCACGACGCGGTCTGCGTCTCGGGCACGCAGTCCTCGCCCGGGTCGGTTCCCGCCTGGCCACCGCCCTGGATCGGTCCGCTCGTGACGCTGCCCACCGACCCGTGGATGCCGAACGCTCCATCGTCGGGTGCGCCGTCGGGACCGACGGGCACGGCGCCGTCACCCGGCGCGTAGTTGTACCAATCCCCCTCGCCGGGGTCGGTGGAGAAGTTGCAGTCCTGGAGTTTCGCCTCGACGCGCAGCGAGTCGAGAACCGCGTAGGTGAGCGAACCGTTCTGGCGGACCGAGACCCCCAGGTCGTGGTAGTCGACCCCGCAACCCGAGCAGTCCATGGCGAATCCGAAGATTCCCGCGTCCGCTCCGGAGAAGTCCGGTCCGTCGCCCGACCCGCCGACGACCGGGCCCGACCCGCCCGGGCCGCTGCCGCCACCGTCGAACGTCCCCCGGCCGGTCTCTCGGCCCAGCCACGACCCCATCGACTTGCCGTAGATGCGGAACGCCCGGGTCTGCGCCTCGGGCAACAACCCCGTCAACGGCGGGCCATCGGACCCGCCGGTGTTCATGGTCGCCTTCGCCGCGTCGAGCAACGTCGCCACCGCGCGCTCGGGCGACGCGGCCGCCGGCCCGGGGCTCGGAGTCGCCGCGAATTCACCGCCGGGCAGGTCGGCGAGCTCCACCGCGTATTCGCCGAAGGTCATCGTGATGCTCACGTACCAACGACCCTTCTCCTTCACGAGCACCAGGAAGGGGTCGATGCGTTTGCCGTTCATGCTCGTGCGGGTCAGGTTCGAGAGTTGCTCGGTCTCGTGGGCCGCCTCGGGAATCGTGCCACCGTGCTCGGTGATCCGTTCCCTGACGCCCGCCGGCAGATCGTCGGGGCGGGTGTCGAAGGTGAGCGTCCCACCGGTGAAGGTCACTTTCGCGTAGTGCTTCGCGGGGTCGAGGTAGGTGACCGTGTGGGCCACGTCGCGAGCGGTGATCGACACCGCGGCGAGCGCTCCGGGAACGTCGATGTCGGCTCCCTTGCGCGCCTGGGTGACCGCCGTTTCGTACAACGCTCCGAGACCGGGCACCTCTTCGGGATCCAACAACGCGATGGCGGCCGCCGGGTCGGTCTCGACGGTCGCGCGGGTCAGACGATGCACCAGATCGTCCGGGCTCGACGCGCCCGCCGATCGCCCGCGCACGCCCTGGGCGATCGTCACCGCCAGCACCACGAGCACCACCGCGCCGACCGCGCCGAGGGCCCGTCCGAGCTTTCGGTGACCCCTGTCGGACGTCGCCGTCGTCGGTGACTCCGGCGGAACCGCGGAACGGGTTGCCGCGCCACTCACCGAGGGGGGATCGGTGGCACTCACCGAGGGATCCTCACCGTCTGCGGCGAGTGCGTGGCCACATCCAGGGCACAAGCGGGTCGTCGTCCCGCTGATCAGCTCAGTCCCGCAGCGTCGACAGAACATGCTGTTCTCCATTCGTTCGATCGGCGGTCGTGGCGCCGAACCTTGCCTTCATGGGAGCGAACGACTCGATGGCCGCGCCGAGCAGCGCACACGCGGCACCCACGAGCGCGAGCCACGATCCGGCACCGAGGTTGCCGGGCGCGTGCCACGGGCCGAACCACACGATCGCGACCACCGAGACGACCGCGAGGGCGAGCCCGACCGAACGCACGACGACGCGGAGTCGGCCCCGCGCCGCTTCGGCCAACAGGAGCAGGCCGCCGCCGAGCGCCGGGAGATACCCGAAGATGCCGAGCCAACGGGGAACGGGCACGGGCAGGTTGCCGGCGAGCAGGAGGTCGAAGAGTTCGTGCATCGAGATGGTGGATGCGACGCCGGACCGCGCCGGAGGGCGGGTGATGCTCACCACCAGGAACGAGGCGGCGACGACGCTGCACGCGGTGGCGGATCGCCGCAAGCCGTCGGATCGAAACCCCATGGACCCTCCTGTGACCCAGTCGGCATCTGCTGTCGCCCGCGGCAACGCTGTCGCAGCGCGACGTGACCCTACGCCTGCACGCGGCGCAGATCAATCATCTCATCGGGCAACCGCAGGGCCGGTGGTGTTCGTGAATGGTACGTACGTGCGACACGGCTCGCCCCGCATTCCCTTGCACGACGCCGGCAACGGGGTCGGCGCGGTGAGGCCCTTCACCACGGGAAGAAGAACCCGCGAGGGCATGTCGGGTGCGATCGCGATGGCGTCGACGGCCTTGCCCTTGGTCTTCAGCGTCTCGAACCCCCACTGGGGCTGATCGCCACCGGGCGCCTCGATCGAGACGCGGATGCGCGACCCGGCCCGGTACACGTGACCTTGCACGTAGAGGGGAATGTGGACCTCGGTCCACTTGCCCGCGGGCAGCGGCGCCAGATCCGAACG
>JBDZVK010000003.1:17999-34215 GCA_040255725.1 Actinomycetota bacterium | reverse complement strand
GGGTCACCCTGGCCTGTGGCACCGGCGCCACGGCCGCGGCGCTCAGCGTGCAGGCCTGGGACGCCGCGACGGGTCCGATCTGGGTAGCGATGCCCGGTGGGACGGTCCAGGTGGAACTGGGCGACGAGCCGACCTTGCACGGCCCGTCCGAATGGATCGCCGACCTCGAGGTGCGCCCGTGACCGTCGGCGGAGACGACCACACCGTCCTCGCCCCGGTGTCGGATCACCGGGGCGCCTTCGGCGAGTTCGGCGGCGCGACCGACGCCTTCATCGAACGCACCTTCCGTGAGCGCATCGTGCTCGTCGGCGTGCAGCTCACCGGCCGGTCCGCCGACGTCGTCGCCACGAGTCTCGACGAACTCGAGCTGCTGGTCGACACCGCCGGCGCCGACGTGGTGGGTCGGGTCGTCCAACGCCGCGACCGCCCCGATCCGGCGACGTTCCTGGGCCGTGGCAAGGTCGCCGAGTTGCGCACGCTCGCCGAGGCGACGGACTGCGACACGGTCGTGTTCGACGAGGAACTCTCCCCCGCCCAGCAGCGCAACCTGGAGAAGATCCTGGGTCGGACCGCCATCGACCGCACCGCGGTCATCCTCGACATCTTCGCCCAGAACGCGACCACCACCGAAGGGCGTGCCCAGGTCGAACTGGCGCTCCTGCGCTACCGGCTGCCGCGGCTGCGGGGCAAGGGCACGTCGCTGTCGCAACAGGGTGGTGGTGTGGGCACCCGGATGGGTGGCGGCGAGACCAAGCTCGAGGTCGACCGTCGACGCATCGTCCGCCGGATCCACCACCTCGAACGTGAACTGGAGACCATCGGCGCGAACCGTGCCACCCAGCGCAAGGCCCGCACCGGCGGGCCGCTGCCGCTGGTCGCGATCGTCGGCTACACCAACGCCGGCAAGTCGACGCTGCTGAACCGCGTCGCCGGCGCCGACGTGCTGGTCGAGGACCGGCTGTTCGCCACGCTCGATGCGACGACCCGCCGCTTCGAGTTGCCCGGGGGCCAGGCGGTGCTCGTCACCGACACCGTCGGGTTCGTGCGCAAGCTGCCCCACCATCTCGTCGAGGCGTTCAAGTCGACCCTCGAGGTCGTCTCCGGCGCCGATCTACTGCTGCACGTCGTGGACGCGTCCGACGAGGATCCGGCCGCGCAGTACGCGGCGGTGCGCGAGGTGCTGGGCGAGATCGGCGCGCGCGACGTGCCCGAGGTGATCGTTGCCAACAAGTCCGATCTCGTCGCGCCCGACGAGGTCGACGGGCGTCTCCGCGGTCTGCCCGGCGGGGGCCGCTCGACGGTCGCGGTCTCGGCCCGCACCGGTGCCGGCATCGACGCGCTGTTGGCGGCCCTCTCGGATGCGGTGAACGTCGGTGCCGCACTCGTCGAGTTGTTCGTGCCCTACTCCCGGGGCGAGGTGCTCGCGGCCCTGCACCGTGACGGGGAGGTGGTCGACACCGAACCCGGCGACGAAGGGGTGCGGGTGACCGCTCGCCTCGCCCAGACGGTACTGCCCCGGTTCGCTCCGATGCTGGTGTCGTCGTGACCGGGGCGGGGGGCTTCACGCCACCGCCGTACCCCTATGACCGGCTGGAACCGCTGCGGCGTCTCGCCGACGCCCACCCCGGGGGCGCGGTCGACTGCAGCGTGGGCACCCCGGGCGACCCGCCGCCGCCGACGGCGATCGGGGCGATGGCCAGATCGGCGCACGTCGCCGGTTATCCGCCGTCGGTCGGCACGGTCGCGTTCCGGGAGGCCGCGGTGCGCTGGTTGGCGCGTCGCTTCGGCGTCACGGTCGACGCGTCGAGTGTCGCCGCGTGCATCGGCACCAAGGAGTTCGTCGCGGACCTGCCCCACCTGCTGCGGCTGCGCTCGCCCGAGCGCGACACGGTGCTCTACCCCGAGGTCAGTTACCCCTCCTACGCGATGGGGGCCGAGCTCGCGGGTTGCCGGGCCGTCGCGGTGCCGATGGACGCCGCCTGGCGCCTCGACCTGTCGGCGATCGACCCCGGCGATGCGGCACGGGCGTCGTGCCTGTGGGTGAACACGCCCGGGAATCCCGCCGGCGGGCTCGACGACCTGGTCGCGGCCGCGGCGTGGGGACGCGCCCGGAGGGTACCGGTGTTCTCCGACGAGTGCTACATCGAGTTCACCTGGGACCACGGCGATGGTCGCGGTCCGGTCGCGCCCGAGGCGGGTTCGGTGCCGGGGCGGTCGATCCTCGCTGCGGGGTCCGACGGGGTCGTCGCGGTCCATTCGTTGTCGAAGCGCTCGAACTTCGCCGGGGCCCGGGTCGGCTTCTACGTCGGCGACGACGAGCTGGTCCACTACCTGTCGGAGGTGCGCAAGCACGCCGGTCGGATGGTGCCCGGTCCGGTCCAGGACGCGGCGGTCGTGGCGCTGGGTGACGACGCCCACGTCGACGCGCAACGCACGCGCTACTGGGAGCGTCTGGCACGGCTCGCTGCGCTGCTCACGCCTTTCGGGGTCGATGCTGCGATGCCGGCGGGAGGCTTCTACCTGTGGGTCGAGGCGCCCGACGGCGACGCCTGGGCGCTCGCCGGACGGTTGGCGAGCGACCTCGGGCTCCTGGTGTCTCCCGGTGAGTTCTACGGCGAGGTCGCCGGAAAGTTCGTGCGGGTCGCGGCCGTGCAACCCGACGAGCGACTTGACCTGGTGGAGCGACGCCTCGCCGCGTCGGGCCCACGACGGAGCGCGGTGCGGTGAGCACGCTCCCCCCGCCGTGGCAGCACGGGACGACCGCTCCGGGAACCGCGGCGTCACCGCCACCGGGCCCGCCGCCGGGGTACGGGCCCGACCCGGCGACACCCGTGCGTGCCACCGGGTACTGGATCGGCGCGTCGATGATGATCGTCGGGGTGGTCCTGGGCGTCGCGGTCGTGGCGCTCGGCATCAGCCGCGCGGTGGACGCGTTCACGTTTCCCGACGTGGTCGACTCTTCCGGCGGGGTCTGGATCGACGATCCCGGCGGTCACGTGATCTTCGTCGTCGGGCCGGTCAGGAGCGCGAACCAGTTCGTGCCCATGCCGAACATCGTCGTGACCGACCCCGACGGGGCCACCGTGCCGACCGCCCCCTACGGCAGCTCCCGGTCGACGACGGGTGTCGACTCGAGCGGTGTGCGACGTGAGGCGGTCGCCGTGGCGACGTTCTCCGCATCCGAGGCGGGTCGCTACCACCTGAGCGCGTCGGACCTCGGGTACGGCTCGACGCTCGGCGTCGGCGAGGGGGTCGACGGGAACTTCGGATGGTTCGCGCTCGGCGGCGCGGCCGGCGGACTTCTCGTCCTCGGCGGACTGGTCGTGGTCGTGGTGACGGCCGTGCGCCGCCATCGGAACCGGCCGATGCCACCCGGTGCCGGTCAGGCGTACGGGTACCCCTATCCCGGGGCACCGTACCCGGCCCCGGGGTCGCTCGCGCCGCCCGCCGTGTCGTCTCGTCCTCCCGGCTTTCCTGCGATGCCGTCCGGCTACCCGCCGCCGCCCGGGTACCCCACCGTGCCACCGGCTCAGCCGCCGTGGCCGGCGGGTCATCGACCGTCGGTTGGGCCTTCGGGCATTCCTCCCGGGCCCGGCGCCTGGTGGACCGACCCACCGCCCGGTTCGTCGTCCGGACCGGCCGGGCGCGGACCGACCGGCGAGGACCGCGCCGCGCGTTGACGGCTGCCGGGGCAGACCCCCGGCACGGTACTGTCGTCGAATGGCCGACCTCGCCGAACAGATCAGCGCCCTTTGGGACCGGCGCGACGACCTCGACCCGCTCGACACGGCCGCCCGCCGGGTGGTCGACCAGGCGATCGCCCTGCTGGACGCCGGCGAGGCGCGGGTGGCCGAGCCGGGCCCGGAAGGTGAGGTCGTCGTGCACACCTGGTGCAAGCAGGCGATCCTGTTGTTGTTCAAGCTGTCGGCGATGGAAACGATCGAACTCGGGCCGTTCGAGTACGCCGACAAGATCCCGCTGAAGTCCGGCTATCAGGAGGCCGGGGTGCGGGTGGTGCCCGGCGCCTCGGCCCGCCACGGCGCCCATCTCGCCCCCGGCGTCATCCTGATGCCGAGCTACGTGAACATCGGCGCACACGTGGGCGAGAACACGATGGTCGACACCTGGGCCACGGTCGGCAGTTGTGCCCAGATCGGCAAGAACGTGCACCTCTCCGGTGGGGTCGGAATCGGCGGCGTGCTGGAACCGGCCCAGGCCGCGCCGGTGATGATCGGCGACGAATGTCTGATCGGCAGCCGCTGCGTGGTCGCCGAAGGTGCCGTGGTCGGCGAGGGCACCGTGCTCGGCGCCGGGTGCATCCTCACCGGGTCGATCCCGGTCATCGACGCCGAGACCGGTGAGGAGCTGGGCCGCGGAAGGGTACCGGCCTGGTCGGTGGCCGTGTCGGCGACGCGTCCGCGCCGCTTCGGCGGCGGGGAATTCGGCCTGCCGTGCGTCCTGGTCATCAGGCACCTGACCGCGGGGGAGCGACACGACAAGTCGGCGCTCAACCAGGTCCTGCGCGACCACGGCGCCACGGTCTGAGGAGTGTCCGTGCCTGCAGGCGCCGCCCTCGGCGACGATGCCGCACTGCCCGAAGACCTGCTCGCGCTCACCGCGACGCTCGTCGACCAGCCGTCGGAGAGCCGCGCCGAAGGGCCGCTGGTGGACTGGCTCGAGGCCGAACTGCGCCGTCTGGATCATCTCGTGGTCACCCGGGTCGGTGACAACCTCGTCGCCCGGACCGAGTACGGGTTGCCCCAGCGGGTGATCCTGGCCGGCCACACCGACACCGTGCCGGCGAACGGCAACGGGCGTGCCCGCATCGATGGCGACACGCTGTGGGGGGTCGGTTCGACCGACATGAAGGGCGGCCTGGCGATCCAACTCGCCCTCGCCCGTTCGGTCCCGGTGACCGCGGTCGACGTGACCCAGGTGTTCTACGCCCGGGAGGAGGTCGCTGCGATCGAGAGCGGGCTCGGCGAGCTGTTCGAGCGGCGCCCGGACCTGCTGGCCGGCGACGTCGCCCTCATCGGCGAGGCGACGAGCGGTGCGGTCGAGGCCGGTTGCCAGGGAACGATGCGGGCCGAATGCACCCTCAAGGGGCTGCGGGCCCACACCGCCAGGCCGTGGACGGGACGCAATGCGATCCACCGTCTCGGCCCGCTGCTGGCTGCGGTCGCCGCGGCGCCGGTGCGGGAACCGGTCATCGACGGTCTCGAGTTCCGCGAGGCCCTCCAGGCGGTCGACGTCCGCGGGGGAGTGGCGGGCAACGTGGTGCCCGACGAGGTGACCCTCACGCTCAACCACCGGTTCGCGCCCGACCGGTCGTCCGACGAGGCCGAGGCGTTCGTCCGTTCCGTCGTCGAGCCCCACCTGGAGGACGGCGACCGTTTCGAGGTCACCGATGCCGCACCCGGTGCCCTGCCCCAGCTCACCAACCCGCTCATCGCGGCGTTCGTCGGACGCGCCGACCTCGCGGTGGACGCCAAGCTGGGCTGGACGGACGTGGCGCGCTTCGCCGCCCACGGGATCCCCGCCGTGAACTTCGGACCGGGTGATCCGTTGCTCGCGCATGCGCCGGACGAACGCGTGGATCGGGCGCCGCTGGAGTGGTGCTTCCGCGTCCTCCGGGCGTTGGTCACCCAGGGACTCTGAACCGCCCGCTGCTGACCCGACCTTCGGGACCCGTCACCGCTGCGTGCGTCGGGCGGATCTGGTTGCGACGGCTTCGCCGTGGGCGGAGGCCGTCTCCTCAGAGCTTGCGCAGAACGGTGACGACCCGGCCGTAGACCGTGACCTCGTCCGCGGGGAACTCCATCGGGGCGAGGCGTTCGTTGTGGGGGAGCAGTGTGATCGTGTCGCCGTCACGCCGGAACGTCTTCACCGTCGCTTCGTCACCGGGGATGCCGGCGACCACGATCTCGCCGTTCTCGGCGGTCGGTTGCGAGCGGACGACCACGAAGTCGCCGTCGAAGATGCCGACGTCGATCATCGAGTCGCCCCGTACCCGGAGCATGAAGAGGTCGCCGTCGCCGGTGAAGTCCTCGGCGATGGGGAGCGTCTCCTCGATGTTCTCCTCGGCGAGCACGTCGGTGCCGGCTGCCACGTCACCGACGAGTGGCACGTGACGGGAGGGACGGCGATCGACGGTCGCGCCCGACAGCGGGTCGAACCGGACCTGGATCGCCCGGGGTTTGGTCGGGTCGCGGTGCAGATAGCCGAGCTTCTGCAACGTCGAGAGATGCGCGTGCACGCTCGAGGGCGAGGTGAGCCCGACCGCGTCGCCGATCTCACGCACCGAGGGCGGGTAGCCCCGCTCCCGCATCGTCGACTCGATGCACTCGAGCACCTGGAGTTGCCGCTTGGAGAGGTTCGTGGTCATGGGTCGCCTTTCGTCCTGTTCCCCGTCACTGGTGGACGAGGCCCTGCGAACGGGTGTTCGCCAAAGCGTAGCGCATGGGCGGGCAAATGACAAACATCTGTTCGAGATCGGGGTTGACTCGAACAGTCGTTCGTGGTTCACTTGGTTCGAACGGACGTTCTGGCGAGGCCGAGCAGTGTGCTCCGACCTGGGCAGATCCGACGATGTCCCACCCGCAGGAGATGATGTCCCCATGGCTGCGATCTTCCCCATTCCCTACGAGGTCCGACCCGGCGAAAAGCTTCCCGGGGTCGACCCGACCCGTTCCCGTCCCCGCACGGTCGTGCCCTTCGATCGGGCCCGCGCCGCGCGGCGCCGCCGCGCGATCCGCCGCCGCAACGCCGGCATCGTCGCGGTGGCCGTGACGAGCTTCGTGGCGATCGTGTTCGCGCTCGGGGTGGTCTTCGCCGTGATCGACGCACGCTCGCAACCGCCGGTGTCAGGCCCTGCGGCGAACCCGCCGACGGCGCCCGCGGCGGCTGCGGCCGGAACGGGCACGGTCGTGGTGGTGCAGTCTGGTGACACGCTCACCTCGATCGCCCGTGACCTGCAACCGACCGGTGACATCAGCGGACTCGTCGACCGGCTCGCCGCGCAGCATGGCCCGGCGCCGTTGTTCCCCGGGGAGCGCCTGGTCGTGCCCACGAGCGGTGCGTCGACGGGGCACGGCGGCTGAGGCGCGTCGGGCCCGCCGGACCGTGCCCGACGGCGACGGAGCGCAGGGACGCCCGGCCCCGGCACGCGGTACCGTTGACGGGGTGCAGTGTCCCCGGTGTGGTGCCGACGAAGACAAGGTGATCGACTCCCGGAGCGTTGACGACGGCCGGGCGATCCGCCGACGACGGTCGTGCCTGGGATGCTCCCACCGGTTCACGACCTTCGAGAGGATCGAGACCGCCGACCTGATCGTCGTGAAGCGTTCGGGCGACCGGATGCCCTTCGACGCCGAGCGCATCGTGGCCGGCGTTCGGGCGGCATCCAAGAACCGCCCGGTCGAGGTCGCCGACATGGAGGAGTTGGCCGTCGTGGTCGAGGACGCGATCCGGGCCGAGGGACTCGGTGTCGTGAGCACCGAACGGATCGGGATCGAGGTGCTCGAAGGCCTGCGGGAGCTCGACCAGGTCGCGTACCTGCGGTTCGCGAGTGTCTACAAGGAGTTCGCCGATGCGGCCGACTTCGCCCGGGAAGCCCGTCTGCTCACCAAGGCGACCACGCCCAAGACCCACGAGGTGACCGCACGCGAGGCCGCCCGATCGCCGTCGTGAACGGGCCCGTCGCCTCGGCACCCCCGAGTGACCGGCGGTGACCGGGCTCAGCCCCCGCCACGCTCGAGGCCCGGTTCGGCCACGTAGCGGGTCAACAGGTCGCGCCCGTCGGTGAGCAGCCGGTCCAGTCGGTACGCGCGGGCCTCGGGGCTCGACACCCCGACCGACGCGCGGTTCGAACCGCCGCCGACCAGCAACGGACCGATCGTCCAACACCACTCGTCGACCACGCCCGCGGCGATGAGGTCCGCGTTCAGATGCGGGCCCCCCTCGCACACGACACAGCGGACCGAACGGGTCGCGAGGTCGTCGAGCACCGACCGGGGATCGACGGTCGCGGATCCGGCGACCACCACCTCGGCGACGTGGGAGACCGCGTCGAGCAGGGTCGCCGGCGTCTCGGACACGGTGTAGACCAGCGGCGGGTGGTCGGGATCCGAGAACAGGCGCGACCCGGGATCCAGCGACCCACTCGCGGTGATCACCGCCAGACGGGCGGGACCGGTGCGGCCCGCCGCCGCGCGCGCCTCGAGGTGTGCCTCGGGGACACGCACCGGGCCGTAGTCCTCCGCCCGGGCGGTGCCGGCCCCCACCAGGACGACGTCCGCGGCACTGCGCAGCGCGTGGAACGCGGCCCGATCACCCGCTCCGCCGATGCCGCGGGACCGGCCCTCCAGCGCCGTCGCGCCGTCGAGGGTCGTGGCCATGTTGACGACCAGCCACGGGCGGCCGTCGACCGGTTCGCGTCGGTCGGCGAGGTACGTCGCCTCGACGTCGACGTCACCGACGGCCACCGGGAGGAGCTGCTGCATGGTCGTCACCCTATTGGAGCGGCCCAGCGGCGACCGGCCGGTCCCACGGGCCGGCGAGCAGCGGGGGGCCCGGGCAGCGGGAAGCGAGGGCGAGAAACAAATGACACCTGTGTCGTTTCGGTTACGGTCTTCGGGGGAGACTTCAGTCACACGCCCGCACGACCGATGTCGCGTGGAGGAGTCGCAGGATCGGGTCGGACCCGTCGGGGCCGAGCGGAGCGCGAGAGAGGAGCCGAGATGGTGAAGCCGATGTTGGAGCGCACCGCCAAGTTCGCCGAAGCGGTCGCCCGGGGGGCGCGCCGGCCCCAGACGCTTCCCACGCAGGTCCGCGAGATGGCGTCCGGCGTCGTGACCTGTGCGCTCTATCCGTTCGGCTTTCTCGATGCCGGTCCCGGCGGCCGGATGCGCAGCCGCGGGGGCACCGACTCGTCTTCGACCCCGGTGCTGCTCGTGCACGGCTACCTGGCGAACAAGTCGAACTGGTACTTCGTCGAGCGCGAGTTGCGGGCGGTCGGTTTCGACCGCATCCACGCGATGAACTACAGCCCGCGCCACGCCGACGTCGACCGTCTCGCCGAAACGTGTGTGCTGCGGGCCCACGAGGTGATGGCGGCGACCGGCGCGGAGCGCATCCACCTCGTGGGCCACTCCCTCGGTGGGCTCGTCATCCGCAAGGCCACCCAGGCGCTCGGGCTCGTCGAGGCCGCGTCGGTCGTGACGGTCGCGAGCCCGCACGGCGGGGTCGACCTGGCCCGCCTGACAGAGGTCACCCGCAGCCGGAACGCCATCGCCGCCCAGCTCCGCCCGGGGTCGACGTGGTTGCGCTCGCTGTGGGGCGGCGCCCACGCGATGCCCGACACCCGTTTCGTCGCGTACTACTCCAACCTCGACCTGCTGGTGCCGGGTCGTCGGGCCATGATGCTCGAGCCGCAGCTCGCCGCGACGAACATCCTGATGAAGGACCACGGACACCTCTCGATCATGCTGGCGCCGGCGCTGGCGCGGTCGATCGCCCAGGAACTCGCCGCGATCGACCGCATCGAGGGCCACGGACGGCCCGTGAGCGGTCTGCCCGTGTCGACTGCTGCGGTCGTCGACGCGCCCGTGGCCGACCCGGCCGTCCGAGCGGCCAACTGACCGGTCGTCCGGCGCGTCCTCGGCGGTCGGGGGCCCCGGCGCGCCCGACCGCTTCCGCACGCACGCCCCGCCGCCGCGGATCGCCGCGGCCTCGCTCCTGTGGACAACGCGGTCGTCGTCCCCAGGGCCGTCCACCCTCCGTCCACGCACCGGGGCCGGAAATTCACAGGGTTGCCCCTCTAGCGATCCACAGGCCGTGCTCCGTACAGTCTGCAGATGTGTCACGGTCCCGCGGTGCGGACGGTCGGAAGAGTGGAACGTGTGAGGGCCCCGGGCCGGAACGACGTGTGAGGGATGCGGCAGCGTGGCCGCAGACGCGAATTCTCGCGAACCCCCTTGGACCTGGGCGTTCGCGCTGCGGTGACCGTTGACACGGCCGAATTACTGTGCTGTAATTCATCGCTACATGTTGTGGTCCCTTCCGCCCGAGGGGCACGGACCACCACCAGGGGTTGTGGTCGGTAGCGTCGAAGGACGAGGCCTGATCCAGCCCTGACCGAACCACCGCCCACCTCGTACGAGAGAGAACGTTCCATGACCTTGGCTCCAGCGCAGACCGCACTCGACTTCCGGCGTCACTTCACCTCCGAGGGTGTGCATCCCTACGACCAGGTGACCTGGGAGCGACGGGACGCGCGGATCACCAACTACCAGGACGGGACGGTCGCGTTCGAACAGCTCGGCGTCGAGTTCCCCACCTCGTGGTCGCAGAACGCCACCAACATCGTGGCCCAGAAGTACTTCCGGGGCACCCTCGGCACGCCCGAGCGGGAATCGTCGCTCAAGCAGGTCGTCGACCGGGTGGTCGACACGATCACGACCTGGGGCGTCGAGGGCGGCTACTTCGCCGACGACCACGAGGCCCGGGTGTTCAGCGACGAGCTCAAGTACCTGATGATCACCCAGCGGGCCGCGTTCAACTCGCCGGTGTGGTTCAACATCGGGGTCGAAGGCGTTCCCCAGCAGGCCTCGGCGTGCTTCATCCTGTCGGTCGACGACAAGATGACCTCGATCCTGAACTGGTACCGCGAAGAGGGCGTGATCTTCAAGGGAGGATCGGGCGCCGGGGTCAACCTGTCGAAGATCCGGTCGTCGTCGGAGCTGCTCCAGGGCGGGGGTACCGCGTCGGGTCCGGTCAGCTTCATGCGCGGCGCCGACGCGTCGGCCGGCACGATCAAGTCCGGCGGCAAGACCCGCCGCGCCGCGAAGATGGTGATCCTCGACATCGACCACCCCGACGTCGCCGAGTTCATCTGGTGCAAGGCCCGTGAGGAGCGAAAGGCGCGGGTGTTGCGCGACGCCGGTTTCGACATGTCCCTCGATGGCATCGACGTCCACTCCGTGCAGTACCAGAACGCCAACAACTCGGTGCGGGTGACCGACGCCTTCATGGAGGCCGTCGAGAACGACGACGACTGGCACCTCACCGCGGTCACCACCGGTGAGATCGTGAACACCGTGCGGGCCCGGGACCTGTTCCGCCAGATCGCCCAGGCCACGTGGGAGTGCGCCGACCCCGGCATGCAGTTCGACACCACGATCAACAACTGGCACACCGCCGCGAACACCGACCGGATCAACGCCTCGAACCCGTGCAGCGAGTACATGCACCTCGACAACTCCGCCTGCAACCTCGCCTCGATGAACCTGCTGTCGTTCCTCACCAGCGACGACGACACCGACACCTTCGACGTCGAGGCCTTCCGTCACGCCGTCGGCATCGTGTTCTCCGCGCAGGAGATCCTGGTGGGACGCGCCGACTACCCGACCGAACCGATCGGGGAGAACGCCCGCAAGTTCCGCCAGCTCGGCATCGGCTACGCCAACCTGGGCGCGCTGTTGATGACCCTCGGGCTGCCGTACGACTCCGAAGCGGGCCGCGCCTGGGCCGCGTCGGTCACGGCGCTGCTCACCGGCCACAGCTACGCCACCTCGGCCCGGCTCGCCGCCCGGATGGGTCCCTTCGCCGGGTACGCCGAGAACCGCGAGCCGATGCTGCGGGTACTCGGCCAGCACCGCGACGCCGCCGCCGACATCGACGAGGAACTCGTCCCCGCCGACCTGCTCGGCGCCGCCCAGCAGGCGTGGGACGAGACCTGCGAACTGGCCGAGACCTTCGGCGTGCGCAACGCCCAGGCGTCGGTGCTCGCCCCGACCGGCACGATCGGGCTGATGATGGACTGCGACACCACCGGCATCGAGCCCGACCTGGGCCTGTGCAAGGTCAAGAAGCTCGTCGGCGGCGGGACGATGCAGATCGTCAACCAGTCGATCCCCCGGGCGCTGCACCGGTTGGGGTACGACGCCACCCAGATCGACGCCATCGTCGCCTACATCGACGAGAACAAGACGATCCTCGGCGCACCGCACATCTCGCCCGAGCACGTCGCCGTGTTCTCGTGTTCGATGGGTGACAACGCGATCCACTACCTGGGGCACGTCAAGATGATGGGCGCGGTGCAGCCGTTCATCTCCGGGGCGATCTCCAAGACCGTGAACATGCCCGAGGACGTGACCGTCGAAGACGTCGAGCAGCTCCACCTCGACGCGTGGAAGCTCGGCGTGAAGGCGATCGCCATCTACCGCGACAACTGCAAGGTCGCGCAACCGCTCGCCATGGCGACCAAGGAGGGCGCCGAGGCCACGCCGACCGAGATCGTCGAGAAGATCGTCGAGAAGGTCATCAAGACCCCGGTGCGCGAGAAGCTGCCGCGCAGTCGCACGAGCCGGACCTTCCAGTTCCGGGTCGCCGACTGCAAGGGTTTCGTGCACGTCGGCGAGTACGAAGACGGCCGGCCGGGTGAGGTGTTCCTGCGGGTGTCCAAGCAGGGCTCCACGCTCGCCGGGATCATGGACGCCTTCGCCATCTCGGTCTCGCACGGTCTGCAGTACGGCGTGCCGCTGCGCAGCTTCGTCGAGGCGTTCACCAACATGCGTTTCGAGCCCGCCGGCATGACCGACGACCCCGACATCCGCTTCGCCTCGTCGCTGCTCGACTACATCTTCCGTCGCCTCGCGGTCGACTACCTCAGCTACGAGGAACGGGCCGAGCTGAACATCCTCACCGTCGACGAGCGGACCGAGCCCACGCTGCCCGGTGTGGCCGAGTCGGTGACCGAGAACGTGCAGGGCCACGACGTGGTGGCCGACCCGCCCTCGGTCGAGTCGGCCGCAGAACTGGTCGCCCGCATCGAAGCCGAGGCCACGAGCCACGCGCCGGTCGCCGCGCACTCCGATGCGCCGTACTGCATGCAGTGCGGCGTGCAGATGCAGCGCTCGGGGTCGTGCCACGCGTGCCCGAGCTGCGGGAGCACGTCAGGCTGCAGCTGAGCCGGTTCCGGCTCCGTCGGGACGACAGTAGGCTCGCAGCCGTGGACGACGACGCCGAACACCACCACGGTTATCACGACCACAAGCCCCAGATCACGAACCGCCTCCGCCGCATCGAAGGCCAGGTTCGTGGTGTGGAGCGGATGGTCGCCGACGACAAGTACTGCATCGACATTCTCGACCAGGTCTCGGCCGTGACGAAGGCGTTGCGATCGGTCTCGTTGCTGCTCCTCGACGAGCATCTCCAACACTGTGTACGCGACGCGGTCGAAGGCGGTGGCGACGACGCCGAGGCCAAGCTCGCGGAAGCCTCCGCGGCGATGGGTCGGCTGTTGCGCAGTTGATCTTCGAGCACGGAGGAACCGGAGCCCCCATGGCCGACCATGACCCCAGCAGGCCCTTCGTCTACAAGGTCGCCGTCGTCACCGGCGGTGCCCGCGGGCAGGGACGCAGTCATGCGCTCGCGCTCGCCGAACGAGGCGCGGACGTCGCCATCTGCGATGTGTGCGCCGACGTCGACACCGTGCCCTACCCGATGGCCACTCCCTCCGATCTGGACGCCACGCGGCGCGCGGTCGAGGCGACCGGCCGCCGCTGCGTGGCCGAGGTGGTCGACGTCAGGGACGCCGACGCGCTGGGAGCGTTCGTCTCGGCGGCGGAAGCCGAGCTGGGTCCGGTCGAGATCGCCGTCGCGAACGCGGGGATCACCGCGATCACGCCGATCTCGACGATCACCGCCGAGGAATGGTCCGCGCTCGTCGACATCAACCTGACCGGCACCTTCAACCTGATCCGAGCGGTCGCGCCCGGCATGGCCGATCGGCGCTCGGGACGCATCATCACGGTCTCGTCGATGATGGGTCGCTCCGCGAACCCGGGGATCTGCGGCTACGTCGCGTCGAAGTGGGGCGTGATCGGGTTGACCAAGTCGATCGCGCTCGAGCTCGCCGCCTCGGGCGTGACGGTGAACGCGGTCGCGCCCGGCAACGTGCGCACCCCGATGATCGAGAACGACTGGTTCGTGCACATGATGCGCCCCGATCTGGAGGCGCCGACCTTCGACGATCTCGCCCTGCCCCTGTCGACCCTGCACCCGATGGGCGTCCCCTGGATCGAGCCCGACGAGATCACCGGTGCCGTGCTGTACCTGTGCAGCGACGCCGCACGCCACGTCACCGGCAGCGTCATCGACGTCGACGCGGGGGCCTCGGGGTCGTTCACGGCCTGAGCCCCTCCGCCGGGGCGTCGGTTCAGGCGAAGTCCCGGGACCGTTGCACGGCCCGGTGCCACCGGGCGAACGCCTCGTCGTCGGGTGCTCCCGCCGGCTCGAAGCGGGTCCCGTCGCCGACCAGTTCCGCGATGGTCTCCGGAGCGTCCCAGAAGCCTTCCGCGAGACCGGCGAGGAACGCTGCGCCGAGCGCGGTGGTCTCCACGTCCGCGGCCCGTACCACGGGTGTCGAGAGCTGGTCGGCCTGGGACCGGCAGAGCAGGTCCATCACGGCGGCGCCGCCGTCGACCCGGAGTTCGCCGAGCGGGCGGCCCGTCGCCTCGACCATCGCGTCGATCACGTCCCGGGTCTGGAAGACCATGGCGTCGACGACCGCCCGGGCGAGTTGCGCCCGACCCGACCCGCGGGTCAGCCCCACGATGGTTCCGCGCGCGGACGGGTCCCACCACGGTGCGCCGAGGCCGGTGAACGCCGGGACCACGACCACGCCGTCCGTGTCGTCACAAGAGGCCGCGAGACCTTCGAGCTCGTCGGCGGCGTCGATGATGCCGAGCCCGTCGCGGAGCCACTGCACCGCGGACCCGGTCGAGAAGATCGATCCCTCCACCGCGTACACCGGCTCGTCGCGGCCGAGTTGCCAGGCGACGGTCGTGAGCAACCCGTCGGTCACCCCGGGCATCTCGGCGCCGGCGTTCATCAGGACGAACGACCCGGTGCCGTAGGTGTTCTTCGCCATGCCCGGAGCGAAGCACGTCTGGCCGAACAGCGCGGCCTGCTGGTCGCCGGCGATGCCCGAGATCGGGATCCCGTCGGGAATCCCGCGCACACCGCGGGTGACGCCGAAGCGGCCGGAGGTGGGCAACACCTCGGGGAGGACGTGACGTGGAATCCCGAACAGGTCACACAGCTCGGGCGACCACTCCATCGCCCTGATGTCGAAGAGCATGGTCCGTGACGCATTCGACGGTTCGGTCGCGTGGCACGCGCCGCCGGTGAGGCACCACAGCAACCAGGTGTCGATCGTGCCGACGGCGACGGTCCCGTCGGGCGTGACCCCGCCGGTGGTGAACAGCCACTCGAGCTTCGTCGCCGAGAAGTACGGGTCGGGCACGAGGCCGGTGGCCGTGCGGATCAACTCGTGGTGATCGACGCGTAGGCGCTCGCAACGCTCCGCACCCCGCCGGTCCTGCCAGACGATCGCCCGGTGGAGCGGCTCGCCCGAGTCGCGGTCCCAGGCCACGATCGTCTCCCGCTGGTTGGTGATGCCGAAGGCGAGCGGTGGCGAGCCGAGTTCGGCGATCAACTCGGCGGTCACTGTGAGAATCGCGGACGTGATCTCGGACGCGTCGTGTTCGACCCGGCCCGGACGCGGAAAGTGCTGGGTGAACTCGCGGTAGCGCTGTGCGAACGCACGCCCGGAATGGTTCACGGCGATGGCCCGCACCCCGGTCGTGCCGGCGTCCAGCGCGCAGACGTAGTCCATGCCTCAGCCTCTCGAGGTGGACGATCCCGATCCGAAACCCGGGGTCGCGAAGTCGTCGGGATCCGCAGTGGTCAACTGGCCCTTGTCGGTCGGGATCTTGGTGGACTTCCCGTCGACCTTGACGCGGATCGCGTCGACACCGAGGCCGTTGATGCCGTTGGTGAGGGTCTCGACGATCTGCCGGTAGGCGACGATGTTGTTCGGGCTGAACAGCGAGTTGATCTCGCTCGACAGGTCGATCACCAGCACCGACGGGTCGTCCGCGGCGTGTTCGGCGCCGAGGAGTCTGGTGTCGCGGGGGACCAGACTCGTCAGGCCGCGCGTCTTCTGGTGCTCGTCGGGGCCGGCCGCGAGCGCGTCGATGAGCGTGCGCGGGCTGACGTCTTCGAGGTTGACGTCGATGCACTCGGAATCGGAGTTGTCCGAGCCCGTGGTCTGGGCGACGAAGCACACCGCCCCGCTCGCGGGGCTCGGCGGTACCGTCGTCGTCGGGGCGGGAAACAGATCGGGCACCCGGTCGCGGTCGATGGCCCGCGG